>JAOZSR010000030.1 GCA_029939575.1 Fidelibacterota bacterium | reverse complement strand
TATGAATTACAATGGGTAATGAAAATTGATATTTTTTATAGAAAATGATTTTTTTATGTCAATTTTAAAGGCTCTCTATGATTCTTAATGGTTAGTGGAATTTGAGTAAATGATTTTTTAAGATCTTTTATATCTTTTTAGATTAATCAATGATTTGAACTGCCACTAGATTTGAATTGCCACGAGTTTCAACTCGTGGATATAAATATTATACAAGTTAACAAGGGCTTTAGCCCATCAATTTATCCGCCCGGGAGTTTTTTCAATATAGGATTGTAATTTGATATTCTCTTTCAAAGACTCGGGGTTAAAACCCCGAACCGTTTATTAGAATTTTTTGAATCCACGAGATAAATCTCGTGGCAATTCAAAATTGATGACAAACGCTTAACTGGTTTTAAAATTTCCATTCACTACCGACCTCCCAAATCATTTCTCCTGCGTGTATCAATTTTTTGTTTCATAAAGAGATTTTACCCACTATAAATCACATAGAGCCTAAAAAAGTATCACTCCCATAATTGATTTTTTGAGATTATTTCTTCCGGAAAAATTCTCAAATTCCCTCTTGATTTAAATCACAATTATTTAGTAATATAGTGTTAAATTATTTAGGTAGTCAAGGAATTGAAAAACAGGGGATAATTTCTGGCATTTTTAATAAAAAATAAGCATAATACTCACAGGCAAAAAATAGTTTTTTCCTCAAAAAATATTATTTTCTACTTGTTACTACTACTATTTGCAACTCCTCTATCAGCAAATATAATTAATATTCCTGCTGATTTTGCAACTATTACAGAAGGAATCAATGCCTCAACAAATGGTGATACCATTCTTGTAAATAATGGAACCTATACCGAAAATATTAACTTTAATGGAAAAAATATTCTCCTAACATCTCAATATTCTAATTCTGCAGATACAACTGATATTATTCAAACAATAATAAACGGAAATAATGTCGCAAGTGTAGTTACCTTTGAAAATGGTGAGAGTAATACAGCTATTTTATCAGGTTTTACAATAATGAATGGCTCGGCATCACGAGGTGGTGGAATTTTTTGTAAAGATGCTTCATCACCCTCTTTAACAAACCTGATAATTAAAGAAAATGAGGCGACCTTATATGGTGGTGGCATTTATTGTTTTACCCAATCTGATGCTAAGATTGAAAATGTGAAACTTATTAATAATTCCGCCTCATCCAGAGGAGGAGCAATTTATGCCGGAAATAGTAATCCACTTATTAAAAATTCAATCATAAGTGACAACACCTGCAATGCCTATGGTGGTGGAATTTATGCATTTAACTCGGCCTTTGTTTTACAAAATTCAACGATGTCAAATAATAGCGCCTCGTTCAGCGGTGGCTCTATTTACTGCAAAAGTGGTTCTGATCCAATTCTGATTAACTCAATTATATGGAATAATTCCCCACAGGAAATTTCCTTTAGCTCTTCCGGTGAACCGGATTCCCTGATAGCTGTCAGATGCAATATTCAGGGTGGGGAAATTATGGTAGAAAATGGCGAAAGCGGTTTTTTGGATTTCTCTAATAATAACATCAATACTGATCCCAGATTTCAAAATATGATTGGAACAGATTTCAATCTGAGTAATGAATCCCCTTGTATTGGCGCTGGCGCAATTTCAGTTGAAATTAATGGAATTGTTTATAATTCTCCTGCAAATGATATTTATGGAAATACAAGGCCGGACCCAATATCATCAAATCCTGATATAGGTGCAGTTGAACAACCCAGAGGATTCCCCCTGGTATTGGCTCCGGAAAATTTAAGCACTGTAGCTGCCAACAAAATGATCACATTATCATGGACCGGTAATACAGAAAATTATCTTCACAAATATAAAATATACAGAGATACTGTCTCTCCGGCAACAACTCTCATAGATTCTATAATAGCCAGTCCCGGAATTGATACAAGTTATACAGATTCTATTCTAACAAACGGACAAACTTATTATTATAGAATTACCGCAATTGATACAACCGGAGATGAAAGCCAATTTTCAAACGAAGTATCTGATATTCCTTACGATAACCAGGCGCCTGACAGTCCACAGGGATTGACTGTAACTGATTCTGTGCAAGCAATCAATCTCAAGTGGAATTCAAACCCGGAATCTGATCTTGTTTATTACAATATCTATAAATCTGATTTAACGGGAGTTTGGGCTGATTCAGTATATTTTATAGGTAAAATTTATGCTCCTGATACAACTTTGATCGATAGTTCTATTCAACATGGAACTAAATATTTTTATACAATTACTGCAGTAGATACAGCTGGAAATGAATCTATTGAATCTAATGAATTTAGTGTTTCTGCAATTTTTATTGAAGTTACTAATGTAAATTTTGCACAAAGAACAGATGGAAGCACATTAATAGATATATATTATACTTTCACAGGGCATGACACAACACATTATACTGTCATCCCTCATGTTCAGCCGGATACGACTTCCGGTTGGACAGAATTGACAATAATATCCGGTGATGTTGGGAATAATGTTTTACCCGGAACTAATAAGCATTTAATCTGGAATCTTGGAAGTGAGATGAATGATATTTTTTCTGAACAAGCCAAAATGAAAATCACTGTTACAACAAATGATTAGGATTAAAATAGATTTGAATAAAATAAAATTAAAAACGAGAGGTAAAAGATGAAGAACAAAATCGTAAAAATTTTACTAATTGTAATGCTGTTAAGTCCCGGCATTTTCGCACAGGTAACTGCATCGGGAATTTCTTTAGCAGGAATTCTTGATTCCAGTGTACCAACCGCAACAATCACAGCGCCTAATGGTGGCGAAATTTTCCAAATTGGAGACTCAACTAATGTAACCTGGACTGCTACGGATTCCAGTTTTGGAAGTACTCCTATGGGATTGTATTATTCCTCTGATAGTGGAGCAACTTTCAACCTTGTAGAAAATAATGTTGCAAATTCAGGAACTTACAGGTGGGAAATTCCAAACGATCCATCACTGACAGTATTATTTAAAATAACTGCAATTGATTCCTTTGGGTTAGGTTCTGCCGATACATCAGATGCTGTTTTTAAAATTGACGGACCACCAGCCGAGCCAACAAACCTGGCTGCAAGTACCGAAGATCACAAAATCAATCTGTCCTGGGATAGTTCCAGTGAAGCAGATGTAGCAAATTATTTTGTTTATCGCTCGACAAGTGCCAGTGTATCTGTAATCCTTTCCAACAGAATTGACACTGTTAGTGTTCCCAATACTTCTTATGCAGATTCCGTTGTTTCTCACGACTCAACCTACTATTATGTAATAACTGCCGTTGATTCTCTAAATAATGAATCTATCGCCTCTAATGAAGTCTCTGCTACTGCTTATATCCTCCAGATTACATCTGTTACATTTCAACAAAGTACAGATGGCTTAAAAATGGTAACTATAAATTATACATTTACAGGAAATCCTGCCGGTACATATACAATTACTCCCTATTACAGTGAAGACAATGGCAATACCTGGACCCAATGTAATGTCGCTAATATTTCAGGTAATTTCGGAGAATCGATTTCACCCGGAGCAAAAGCGATTACCTGGGATTTTGGTACTGCCCTGCCTAATACTTACACCAGTCAGGCTCGTATAAAAATCGGAGCAGTAGAAGAAAGCGCTGGAAAATAGGTTAATGAGGAAAAATCAGAATTAAGAATTTGAAGAAATATATCGCCATTGGAATATTATTAGTTCTTGCATTCACATTGAATGTTTATGGGGAACTCATATCCGATGAACTGATTTCTGCTAAAAAAATTCTTGATGGAGTTCATCCTGAATTAGAAATAACAAATCCTGTTATTGCTGATACATTTACTTATACAAATAATATTTCTATTCAATGGATAGCGACTGATTCAAGTTTTGCCACTAATCCTATAAAAATATATTATACATCTATTAGCACACCCAATTTAGTCCTGATAGATTCATCGGTAATCAATGATAGTCTATACAACTGGATTATTCCGGATCTACCTTCTGATTTCTATAAATTCAAAATTGAAGCTATTGATTCCTTTGGAAATATCAGTTCAGACTTTAGTGACTCAGTTTATATTGTGGAAAAAAATCCAAATCCGGTTTGGTATATCTCTCCTAAGGGAAATGATCTTTCAAATAACGGAACTTTTGATTTTCCATTTTCCTCAATTCAGCGTGCAATTGATTTATGTGATCAGCAAGATACTATCAGGGTTTTACCAGGTACTTATAATGACACAATTAATACCTCTTATAAAAATACCTATATAACCTCGGATTCAGGTTGGACACAGACAACAATTACCGGAGATTCCAGCGCTACCGACATTATAACTATAAATGATAATTCTGTGATCACCGGATTTACAATTAACAATTCCGGAGTCGGTGCAAATGTGGCTGCAATTAAAATTATTGATGGCGCTCCTCTCATAAGCCATAATAAAATAATTCAGAATAATATTAACATTTTTTGCTCTGGTCCTTCATCACCAACAATAAAAAATAATATTATTTGTGAAGCCAATCAATTAATCTCCGGAAATGATCAATCCGTGATTACAATAGAAAACAATTCAATATCTTATGGTAACGAAGGAATTATCATAAATAATTCGCAAGTAACAGCAAATATTATAAATAACATAATTTCAAATAATAACGGATTAGGGGGAATTGTAACCTCTCATTCTCCTTCAAATCTCAATATTCAGTATAATTTACTTGGAAATAATTCCACAGATTATGTCGGCCTTACCGATTTAAATGGGATTGATGGAAATCTGTCAGGAAATCCGGATTTTATTTTCCCGGATACACTAAATTTTCATCTTCAAAGCACTTCCCCGGCAATTAATAATGGAAATCCAGTATTTCAATATAGTAATGAACCGGAGCCTAATGGTGACCAAATCAATATGGGGGCTTTTGGTAATACCAATCAGGCTCAGATTGCCAGTTTAGAATTTAATATACCAATTGATTCAGTATTTGAAGATTCTTCATATTTACAATTATTTGGAATTCCTATTGATCAAAATGTCACATATCAATATTCAACTACAAATCTTCCTCCCTTTTTAGATTTTAATCAAGACACAACCGGTTTGGAAGGTACACCGATAAATAATGAGGTTGGGACATTCCAGGTAAATATTGATATTGCTGACAATTTTGGTCGCTCCGATACTCTGGACTATTTTTTAACCGTACATAATACTATTCCGGAGTTTGAAACTCAGCCGGATACAATTGCACAGGAAGATGTTGCTTATATTTATGATGCTAATTCAACAGATGACGGGCAAGGTACCATTTTATACCACCTGGTAAGATCTCCGGCATGGATAAATTTGGATAGCTTAAGTGGTGAATTGACGGGAACTCCTTTAAATCAGGATGTAGGTGTTGACAGTGTTGTATTATCTGTTAATGATGGAAATGGTGGCGTAGCAACCCAGAATTTCAGAATACATGTCCAAAACACAAACGATGCGCCGGTATTAATGGCTTTACCGGATACAATTTCTAACGAAGATTGTCCTATAACTATCCTATTTCATGATTGGAATCACCGTGTAACTGATGTAGATAATAATGTTGATTCACTATCTTGGAATATTTTAAGCAGTGATCACACCAGTTCTGAAATATTTAAGGATTCAGCAATTATTACTATTGAAAAAAATTGGTTTGGTTTGGATACCCTTTCTGTAATTGTTGCTGATTCAACTCTTTCTGACACCAATATTTTTGCTATTAATATTTTGCCTGTTAATGATCCGCCAACATGGACGATTTTTCAGGATACCACATTTTTAAGTACTACTTTATTGACAATCCCTCTTCCGGATTTTTCCAATGATATTGACGATCCACCTGATAGTCTTACCTATTCTTATACAACAGACTTTGTACCTCTTGATTATGACCTGAATATCTCTCTTGATTCATTAAACAATCTTATTCTGGAACCTGGATTAAAAACAGAATTTACCAATAAACGATTAATTGTAAGCATCGAAGATACATCCGGCTCGATAGCACTTGATACAATTTCAATTAGTGTCGAAAAATACAACTTCCCTCCTGTTCTGGCCACTTTCCCGGCAATATCCGGATTTGAAGATACAACAATGATTGTTTTAATTGATACCCTTAAGCAATACGTTTCCGATCAGGATGACGAAATTGATACATTAGGCTGGTTGATATCAAGTACTGAAAATCTTTTTACTGAAATACAAAATGACTCGATTTTTATTACACCGGATACAAATTGGTTTGGCTCAGAATTTTTAACTATCTCGGTTTTTGATGAAAAAGACACGACAACCGGAGATATAAAAGTAATTTTTTCAAACATTCCTGATGCACCCCAATTTTCATTAAATCCATTATTTCATTTTAATGAGGACGAGAGTTTAAAAATTAGTCTTGATACACTTGTAACAGATGTTGACTCACCTATAGAATCTATGGAATGGCAGATAAGTTTTGATCCTTTTACAAAATCCAACCTGTTTCCAGGAGATAAAGATTCTCTAACACTTGTCCTCAATAACCAGGATAGAACTGTTATTTTTTCCGCTCAACCAAATTATTTTGGTGATTCGATAATGGTTTATTATTCTGTTAAAGACACTTCACAATTGACAACTCTTGATAGCAATTACATTTCAGTACTACCAATAAATGATGCTCCGATTGTTCCGAAATATTTTACAATGGATGATACTTTATTTGAGGATGTGGCCTTTAAATTAAATTTAAATAACTATGATACCCTGGTGTATGACCTGGAATCTCCGAATTCCCTTCTTCAATGGACGCTTTCTGATGGAATTTTTATCCATCCAATCATTTTGGTTAGCCATAATATTTACATGCTAAATAGTAATCAGGATTGGTATGGAATTGATACATTATTGGTTAATATATCTGACGGTGAAGATACATCAACCGTAAAATTACCAATAGAATTACAACCAGTAAATGATCCTCCTCAAATCAGTAACATTCCGGATACTCTGTTTAATGAAGATGATTCTCTCTACTTTAGCCTGGATGATTATGTATCTGATGTGGAGTGTCATGATTCATTACTTTCCTGGTCAGTGCAATCTACAGATACCAATTATTTATATGCTGAGTGGGATTCACTCCGAAAAGAAGTTTTTTTATACGGGAAGCCAGATAAATTTATAAATCATCTGAGACTTGAATATAGTGTCTATGATACTAATCATGCTACAGACTCTTCTTCTGGTTTTATTTCAATTTTGCCGGTAAATGACGCTCCCGTTATTTTATCTGTTCCTGATACAAATTTCTATGAAGATAATTCACTTTATATTAATCATGATTCGCTATTTAGCCTTGTACAGGATATTGATAATCTAAATTCAGAATTGACAATTACTATTTCCAAAGATTCCGGCACAGTTTTTCATACCTTTCTCGGGGATACGGGATTGCATAAATTCTGGGCCAATCTGAATGATGATAGTTTGGGATATTTTTCCTTTACCGTTAATGATCCTGATAATGCGCAGACCTCTGAGAATTTTACTGTTGATATTATTCCGGTGAATGATCCGCCAGTCCTTTATAGCCATCCGGATACAGTATCTAATCAAGATACAGTGTTTACAATACTCCTAAAAGATTATATCTTTGATCCTGATAATGATTTCTCAGAATTAATTTGGGAATTCAAAGCAGATACCTCGCAAATAATTAACAATCAATCAGACACTTTACTTATTACTCCCCCTGTAAATTACGTCGGCAATGATTCAATTTATCTTTCGGTAACAGATACTAGTGGAATTACTGATACCGATACTTTCAAAATATTTTTTCGGGATGCAATTCCACCAACTTTTAATATTGGTATTTTCCAAAATCCGGTTGCTTCCGAATATCTTGATTTTTACTTCTTTCCTAAAGAAGAAATTATTTCGGTTGACTCTGTTTTTATTGATTATGACGATAAAGAAGTCACTTTAATTGATTCTATAACACCTGCGCCATATTTTTGTCGACATCGTGTCAGATATACAAACATTTTTCCGGTAATAATTACAGCCAGAGATACTACAGGAAATTCGGGAACTACCAATTATGAATTTTCTGCAACCGGAATATTCGCTTCAAAAGGTGGAACTGTTTCCAGTCCTGATTCTCTGGTTACCCTGATCATTCCGGATAATAGTCTCAACCGAGATAATTATATTTTATGTTTACCTGACGCAAAAATCTATAAAACAGCAAATAATAAATTAGCAAAAATAGCTGAGGAAACATCTCAACCTTCCTATAAATTTAGCGGACCTCAAAAGAATTTAAACAAAACAGCTAAATTAATATTCAGACAGACTGATGCATCTATTCAAAATAACAGGCCGGGAATTTTTCATAAAACAATTAAAGGCTGGGAATATATCGAAACATTTACCGATGAAAATCACTCTGCTTTTTGGATTTATACTTCTTCATTGGGAGAGTATAAAATTGCAGGAGATTCTCCTCAGGAACCGATTTGTATTCCGACCAAAGTCGCACTTTCACAAAATTACCCCAATCCCTTTAATCCAAATACTAAAATTAATTTCAGTTTACCAGAAAAAGGTAATGGAATGTTCCGGGAGCACACATCACTGATAGTTTATGACCTGCTTGGTCGGGAAGTTGTTAAACTTATTAACAAGCCTCATACGCCTGGATATTATACAACAGTCTGGAATTCAACTAATTCATCCGGGAAAAAAGTAGCCAGTGGTATGTATATTTACCGCCTGCAATATGGACAATTTTATAAATCTAAGAAAATGGTGCTTCTGAAATGAAAAATAACAAAATACATCTAAATCTACTATTTTTTACACTATTTTTTCTGATAACAGATTGTTCATTTTATTCTGAGCCAAAACCCTCTATTGATCAGGTAGCCTTTAGAGGTTGGGAATATTTTTTGAATGGGGATTATGATGAGGCTTTGTCCAAATTTAGTGACATTATTTATGATGCACCGGAAGATGAATTAGGATTTCATGGAAAAGGTTGGTGCAAATTACTATTAAATGATCCGGATGACTCAATTACAAATTTTGATCTGGCAATATCCTTTGGAAATTACACTAACGATCCCATTGCCGGCTTGGCTATTGCTTATCACGCTTCAGGAGATTATTTAGGAGGAATTGTCTATTGTAAAGAATTACTGCAAAATAATCCCTCATATTATTTTGAACATCAACCGCTAATAAATTATCAGGATATTAGAATAATTCTGGCTATGTGCTACTATCACGAAGGAGAATTAACTCTTGCCCAGGAACAGGCCGATTTTTTAGCAGAGGAACAGGGAAATTTGCAATATAATCCTTTAGATATTGCTCTGGATGTAGAAGATGAAACAACCTGGATTATTGCAGATACACAATATAATTCCTATGCCGAAGCATTAATGGCATTAATAGATTATCTTGATAGTATTTATGGAATGTAATAAACTGTATGAAAAAATTAACAACTAACAAAGCACCAATACCAAAAAATACCTGGATAATGACCTATGGCGATATGGTGACACTATTATTAACTTTTTTCCTTTTAATGATTGTTATTTTAAATGAAGCGGAAAATAATATCTATCGTATTTTAAATTTATTATTGGATGAAACAGAAAGTACCTTAACTGACTATATCGAAAACAATGAATTATCTGATTATATTGAAGTTGTCAGAAATACCAAGGGTGTCCAATTAACTCTTAGCGGCTCTGATTTTTTTGATATTAATTCAGCAAAAATCCAACCTCAATTAAAATCTATCCTAACATATATTGGCAAAACAATCAAACGTTCTCGTTTAGTACGTCTTAAGGAAGACACTCAATTTAAAAATTTTTATACTGCTCTAAAAAAAAACAAACTCAATTTAAATGTTGAAATTCGGGTCGAGGGACATACAGACAACTGGACAATTAAAGGGGGAAAATATGCCAATAATTGGGAGTTAAGTTCAGCCAGGGCTATGGAAGTTGTCCAGTTTTTAAATAAAATAAGTGGAATTCCTGAAAAAAATTTTTCCGCTCTTGGATATGGCGAATATCGTCCTGTAGCAAATAATTCTACAATAGAAGGAAGATCAAAAAATCGACGGGTTGAGATATTTATAGATGCTGATATTAGTGACAATAAAGATCTAAAGATTGCTAATTAATAATCAATTTTATTTACCAAATTACAGGTAGCCTTGTCTGAAAAAAATAATTTTATTTGGAGATTTCAATGATTAAAAATATATACATTCTATTCATATTTTTATTTACTTTACTATCATGTCATAGGGAACAACAAAATAAAAAAGTTACTATCGCCATTCCGGTCAGGACTGTTGAAGTTGCTTATAAGAAAATATCAAAACCTATATTTAAAAGTGGAATTTTGTTTTCTGATGTTGAAGTAAAATTATCATTTAAAATTAGTGGCATAATTGATTCCATTTATGTAGAAGAAGCCCAGGAAGTGAAAAAGGGACAATTGCTGGCACAGTTAAAATTAGATGAAATCAAAGCACAGGTTCAGCAGGCAAAATCAGGTTTGGAAAAGGCTAATCGGGATTATAAAAGAATAAACAACCTTTATTCAGATAAAGTAGCAACATTAGAGCAATTACAGAATGCAAAAACTGGTTTGGATGTTGCCACCTCAAACTACAAAATCGCAAAATTTAATCTAAAATATGCAGGTATAAGATCACCAGGTACAGGTAGAATACTAAAAATACTCGCCCGACAAGATGAACTAATTGGTGCCGGTTACCCGGTTTTTATATTCGCAAGAATCACTCAAAAATGGAATGTCACCACAGGAATAACAGACAAAGATATTTATAAATTAAAGACAGGTGATTCTGCAACTGTTCAAATAGAGGCCATCCCGGACAAAATTTATAACGCAACAATTTCTAAAATAGGTGCAGCGCCTGACCCAACAACCGGTTTATATGATATTGAATTAAATTTCACATCAGATTTAACGAGTTTAAAAAATGGTTTTTTCAGCAGAATACGGATTTTTCCATCCCAAAATGCCAATTATTATATTATTCCATTCGAAAGCCTGGTAAATTCCGATGGAAACATTGGCTATCTTTTTACAGTTGATAAAAACAATATTGCCCATAAAATGAAAGTGGATATTGCATTTATATCAGGGGAAAATGTTGCTTTAAATACAAACCTTGAAAATCTAAATAATATTGTATCAGTTGGAGCAGCATTTTTGTCTGATGGATCAAAAGTTAAAATTGAAAATGAGTCAAATTGAATTCAAAATTAAAAATATATAACACTATCTTACTATTATATATAAAAAGAGTATAATGAACCTGCCCAAATTTGCGATAAGAAATCATCAGTTTACCCTTGTTATTACATTTTTGCTTGTATTAACCGGCATTACTTCATTTATCAATATGCCAAAAAGTGAAGATCCCACAGTTCAGCCACCTGGCTGTAGTGTCATCATAATTTATCCAGGAGCAAATCCCAAAGACCTGGAGCAATTAGTAATTAATCCTCTGGAAGAGGTAATTAATGGCCTGGAAGATATCAAACGGCTGGATGCTTATGCAGGTGATGGTTTGGCAAGCATTGCCGTAGAATTTTACACCGGAAGCGACCCTGAAAAAAAATATGATGATGTAATGCAAAAAGTCAATTCCATTTTACCACAATTGCCACAAGAGATATATAGCCTGGAGATAATGAAATGGACTACATCTGATACAAAAATACTCCAATTAGCCCTGATTTCGGAAACAGAATCCTTTGCTGAGATTGAAAATTTTGCAGAAATTTTAAAATCTGACCTTGAGAAAATTCAGGGAATTAAGGAAATCAACCTCCATGCTGTCCCAGATAGAGAAATCCGAGTATCAATTAACCTGGAAAAACTTGCTGCCTGGAATATTTCTCTGAATAATATTTTTGGAGCACTCCATGATGCCAATCAAAATATTCCCGGAGGATATGTTGATATTGGTTCCAGGAGACTAAATGTAAAAACAAGTGGTTCTTTTCAATCAATTGACGATATTAGGAACACAATTATACATTCAACAAAAGGAAAAATTCTTCCATTAAAAGATATAGCCGAAGTTGCCATGGATTATGAAGATGAAAAATACCTGGCCAGATTCAATGGAAAACGTTGCATTTTTATTACTGCATCTCAAAAACCGGGTACAAATATTTTCAAAATTTTTGACAACATAAATACAAAAATTGAGGATTTTGAACAATCATTACCCCAATCAATGACCTTAGAGACAACTTTTGATCAATCAGAAAGTGTGTTCCAGATGATTAATTCCTTCTTTATGAATTTATTGCAAGGTATAATCCTGGTAGGACTGGTAATTTTTGCAGCAGTAAGTTTCCGGGCAGCTTCTATTGTTATGCTGGCTATTCCGATTTCCATTTTTATTGCCATCGGAACTGTTGATTTCATTGGATATGGTTTGCAACAAATGACGATTGCCGGACTAATAATATCCCTTGGATTATTGGTTGATAACGCGATTGTAGTTACAGAGAATATATCCCGTTTTATCCGAATGGGATTTTCAAGAGAAGAGGCTGCTATAAAAGGCACAATGGAAGTTGCCTGGGCTCTTATAAGTGCAACCGCCACTACTATTTTTGCATTTATTCCAATTGCCATGCTAAAAGGAAAAAGCGGCGATTTTATGCGTAGCATGCCATTAACCGTGGTTTTTATTTTAACAGCCTCTGTCCTTATCTCACTCACATTTACACCATATTTATCTGAAAAATTTATGTATCTCAGAGAAAAACAAAAAGAAAGTTTGTTTCGACGGGCATTAAACCATTTTATAAATAATTATTATGTTAAAATACTTTCCTACTCACTTGCCAATCCTATCCGTATTATTTTAATCGCTATATTAGTTTTTTGTTTTGCTCTTAGTTTGACCTCTTTTATCGGAGTCAGTTTTTTCCCAAAAGCGGAAAAGCCACAATTTTTTATCAATATTAACCTGCCATTTGGAAGTGCTCTAAGTGAAACGAATAAAATTACTTCACAGGTTGAACATATTTTGATGGAAATTCCTGAAATAAAAAGTTTCTCATCCAATATCGGACATGGCAATCCACGTCTTTATTATAATATAATTTCCGCCAGTACCAGAAGCCATCATGCCCAGATCTTTGTAAAACTTAATACTGAAGATTCTGAGATTTACAACCACATAATTACTAACCTCCGTAAAAAAACACTATCTATTCCCGGTGCCAAAATCAATATTAAAGAACTTGAACAGGGCACTCCGATCTCATCTGATATTTCTGTTAGGATTCAAGGTGAAAATCTGGATTTACTTAGTAAACTTGCCGGAAAAGTGGAAAAAATTATATTATCGAATGAAGGAACTACAAATATTGATAATCCTCTTAGTTCATCTAAAATTGATTTAAAAGTCAATATTAATCGGGATAAAGCGTCTATGCTGGGAGTTCCTATATCAGAAATTGATAAAACCATAAGGATGTGCCTGGTAGGTTTACCGGTTGCAAAGTTTCATAATGACAAAGGCAAATCCTTTGACATTGTTTTGCATTTACCAAAGGATAATACCTTTGGAATTGAAAAATTTGATAATATATATATTAATTCCAGAACTGGAAAAGCAATTCCTTTAAAACATGTCGCATCAATAGAATTATCAAAAAGTCCTCAAATCATAAACCATTATGGAATGGAACGTTGCGTATACGTTTCGGCTGATGTTGAGCGAGGTTATAACACTAATATTGTTACTCAAAAAATTATTGATGAAATGGAAAACTTTAATTTCCCTGCCAATTATAATTATAGTATTGGTGGCGAAATCGAAGAACGGGAAGAATCTTTTGGCGGATTACGCATGGCCTTTTTAATTGCCTTCATTGCTATTTTCGGTATATTAGTCCTTCAGTTCCGATCCTTTTCTCAGCCTTTAATTGTATTTGCTGCAATGCCTCTGGCAATTATTGGATCTATCCTGGGATTATTAATCACAGGAAATGATTTTTCCTTTACCGCATTTATTGGTTTGACAAGTTTACTTGGAATTGTTGTCAATAACTCTATAATTCTTGTAGATTATACAAACCAATTACGCCTTGATGGAAAAGAACTCGTCGATGCTTTGAAACATGCCGGAGTGACTAGATTCACCCCAATTATTTTAACAACCGGAACAACAATTGGCGGATTACTACCTTTAACATTAAGAGGTGGAACCTTATGGGCGCCAATGGGCTGGACAGTAATTGGTGGATTATTAATATCCACCTTATTGACTTTGATCATTGTACCTGTACTATATAAAATTTTTTCAAAACAGGAAATACAGAAGAATTAACCTCAAAACACACTATATAAAACAAAATTATAATTTTTAAGACAACTTTTTACATTTTCAAATAGTCAATATCTCATAAGATATTTATTAAGGAGGTATTAATTATGAATAAACTAAATTTTTCAATTCTATTGTTATTTTTGTCGCTTACCACACTTATGGCAAAAAACACTCCGACTCCACCGGCATCTGCCAGAAATCGTTCTACCAAAGCAGTATTCCTAGGTAACGAAAATATGAAAATTGATGGTGTTTTAGATGAAAAAATTTGGGAAAAAGTAAATTGGTCAGGTGGATTTTATCAGCAAAAACCAAATGATGGTGCTCCGGAAACCTATAAAACTGAATTCTGTATTCTTTATGATGACGATTATATATATGTTGGAATAAAGGCACATGATCCGGAACCTGACAAAATTAAAGCAATTTTAACACGTAGAGATAATTACACAGAATCAGATTGGTTATACGTTTCTTTTGATAGTTATAATGATAATAGAACTGCTTTTGAATTTGGTATTAATGCAGCCGGTGTCAAGCATGATCTTAAACGTTTTGATGATGAGAATGCCGATTATAATTGGGATGCAATATGGGATGGTAATTCCAAAATAAATGAAAATGGCTGGGCTGCTGAATGGAAAATACCTTTTAAAGAATTAAGATTTACATCGTCTGATGAAATGGAATGGGGATTCGAAGTATATCGTGAATTACCCAGACATGACAATGAACTATCAGTTTGGAGCTATTGGGCACAATCAGAAACTGGTTTTGTTTCCAATTATGGTACTCTGAAAGGATTAAAAAACATACGATCCAGCAAGCCGGTCTATTTTATGCCGTACCTGGCAAGTCAAACTAATATTTCTGAAAACTTAGTTACACCGGTACATTCGCAAAAACATAATTTCTTATATAACCTGGGTGGTGACTTTCGCTACACAACTCCGGGTGGTATCACTTTAAATGCTACTATTAATCCGGATTTTGGGCAAATAGAAGCTGATCCGGCAGATTTTAACCTGACTGAATTTGAAACCTATTTTTCCGAAAAACGTCCATTTTTCATGGAAGGTGGGAATATTTTACAATTTCCACTTGGCTTTGGTGATGGAAATAATGGCTCTAATTCCCTGTTTTACTCCAGGAGAATTGGGCGTACTCCACAAGGTTATGCCCAGGTAAATGAAAATAAAGAAGATATCGCGATTGAAAATCCGATTACAACCAATATTCTTGGAGCAGCAAAAATCACCGGAAAAACAGAAAACGGACTATCTATAGGTATTATGGAAGCAATAACCAGTGAAGAAAAAAGCCATATATATTATAATGACGATACTGATGAACATAGTATAATAGAACCTTTAACCAATTATTATTTAAGCCGAATTCAACAGGATTTTAATGATGGACAAGCAACAATTGGCGGGATTATTACCGCTGTAAACAGAAATCTTGATAACACAGGTATAGATTATTTACATAAATCTGCCTATACCGGAGGGTTAGATTTTGAATATGAATTTTTTGACAGAAAATATAGTGTTCAGACTTCAGTAGCATATAGTAATGTACAGGGAGATACTACCGCTATTCAACAAACTCAAAGAAGTTCTGCCCGGTATTTCCAGAGAACAGATGCTGATCACTTATCTTTTGATCCTTCATTACGGGAATTATCAGGTTATAGTTTTAAAACTATTTTCATCAAGGATACGGGGCATATTAGAGGAGCAACCGGAGTTACCGCCTCAAGTCCGGGCTTTGAAATAAATGATATGGGATATTTAAGATCAGTTGATGATATTAATCAATTTGTTTGGATTCAATATGTTGAATGGGAACCTGGAAAAATATTCCAATCTTATCGATTAAATTTTAATCAATGGAGTTCACATACTTTTAACGGCGAAAAGAAAAATTTTGGTGGAAATGTAAATATGCATTTTACTTTTAATAATAACTGGAGCTATAGTTTGGGTATCAATAGGAATTTTGGTGGTATGAGTCCAAGCATGAATAGAGGTGGTCCTGCTTTATTTTTACCTAAAAATTTTAATGTATGGACCTATATTAGAACTGATCAGCGTAAAGATATCAACCTGAGACTAATGGGATTTTACTTTAAGAATGATGATAATGTTACAAGTATTGGATTCCGACCAAGTATTACCTGGAGACCTCGCCAGAATTTACAATTCACAACAGATATTAATTTTAATAAATTAAATGATACCTGGGCCTGGATCGGATCTGCTACTGATAATAATGGCAAAGAGCAATATTTTTGGTCAAGTATGATTCAGAAAACTTTTAGTATCACATTAAGAGCTGACCTGACAATAACCAGAAATCTGTCATTTCAATATTATGCCCAACCCTATTTCACTGCCGGAGAATATTTTGATTTTAATAGAGTAAATGATGCCTTAAATCCAAATTACAATGAGCGTTTTGAACAATTAAACGACGACATATATTTTGATAATGAAAATGACGAATATGTTATTGATCGAAACGGAGATAATACTCCGGATTATACTTTTTCCGGCCAAACTGATTTTAATTATAAACAATTTCGGTCAAATTTTGTATTACGTTGGGAATATTTAACCGGCTCAGTAGCTTATTTTGTCTGGTCACAAGGTTTTTCAAACTATGAAACTTTTAAACCCTTCGATCTGGGAAATGATCTACATACTTTATTTAATGGAATTAGCGACAACGTAATAATGTTTAAAATTAGTCAAAGTATAAATTTATAAAATCTATATTTTGACATTCAGAATCAAAAATTAGGAAAATTAAAAGCAATCCGGTTAATAGATTGATAGTGAAAAATTACTTTTTATGCAATAAGATTACAGTATCATTTATAAATTCAATTTTAAAACCAAGTTTTTTCCCCAGCCAAATAAATGTATCCCTTGAATAAAAACAAACATGGGTATCATCATTTTTATAAAACCATTCTTTGAAATTTTCTGCTTTGGAATATAGTTTGGTCATAATTCCAAGCCAGCCACCCTGTTTTAAAATCGAATAGAGTAGAGTAAATGCCTTTTTCGGTTCATATAAATGTTCCACTACTTCAGTTGAAGTAATGAAATCATATTCCTGTTCCAATACCTGTTCATTTTTCTCATAAAAATAGTCATAAATATTCATTTTAAATCCTGATTCTTCAAACATTACAGATAATGTCGGACCAGGACCACATCCATAATCCAGGCCTTCTGCAGGTACCTTAATTTTTTCCAGTATTGGTTGATAAATATTTGATAAAAATTTACGATAACTTTCAGATTTCGGTGAGTTCTGGTGAAAATCGTACCTTGATTTTTCCACTTTCGGAGTTAACCTGTGTTGAGGTGAAACAAATATTAATTTACATTCCGGACATAAATAAAAATCCCTTTCACGGTGTTCACACAAAAAGGAAGTTGAAGAATTATTACATAATGGACAAATATTTTTCATTTTATTCCTATTTAAAATTCATTACTAAATTAATTTCACTTAAGTATAGTAAAAAAATCATAGCAATCTAAGATTTATTTAATTAAAATCAATTTATGCTTTTGATGTAAGAATCTTTGAAAAAAATTTGACACTGCTAAAAATATAATTTGGAGTTCTCATGAATAAATTTTTTGTATTTATATTAATAATAGTTCTAATTCACACACTCTTTTCCCAGGTGCCTTTCAGGGATTTTGAAATCGTGGAAAGTATTCCAGTGGAAACTAATTTGGACAATGAAAAAATCAGAAATACTTCTATTGTATGGCTGGAAATGATAAACAGTGCAACCAGGACAATAGATATTGAACAGTTCTATATATCCAATCAAAAAGATGAAGCTCTTGAACCAATTATTAAAGCAATAGAAAAACAAGCACAAAAAGGAATAAAAATCAGGATAATTGTTGAAAATAATATGGCGGACACTTACCCGGAAACACTAAAAAGGCTGAACAAACAAAAAAATATCATCGTTAAAACTATTAAAATATTTCACCAAACACATGGAATTCAGCATAGTAAATTTTTTATTATTGATGAAGAAAAGGTATTTATAGGAAGTCAAAATTTTGATTGGCGAGCCTTGGATCACATTCATGAAATTGGCTTAAGCATTAATCATCCCAAATATGCCATGGCAATGACAGACATTTTTGAACTAGATTGGGAGCAATGTGACAAAGACACATTGATTACAATATTACAAAACAACAAAACCGAGTTTCAGACACATTACCAAAATGAAACAATTTATTTCTTCCCAACTGCCAGCCCTTATAAAAATATTCCTGAAAAATTTATCTCCGATGAAAAAGCAATCATTGATGCAATTAATAACGCTAATACCCGTATTTGTATTCAACTTTTATCATATTCCCCATCTGCTTATAAAACTTATTACAGCAATCTTGACAATGCTATACGCAATGCTGCTATCCGTGGAGTAAAAGTAAACTTGCTTGTTTCAGACTGGTGTCAAAAAAAATATGAAATGCCATATTTAAAAAGCCTGTCTGTATTGCCTAATATTACTGTCAAATTGAGTACAATACCTGAATATTCTAAAAAATATATCCCCTTTGCAAGAGTCGAACATTGTAAATTTATGGTTGTTGACAATAATATTAGTTGGGTTGGTACAAGTAATTGGAAAAAAAACTATTTTTATAATTCCCGAAATCTTGGACTTATAATAAAAAGCCCGCTGATAAACGGGCTTTTATACGATATTTTTCAGAAAAGTTGGTCAGGTTCATATTCCCGGAAAGTTGAACCCGAAAAAAATTATCAACCTAAAGAATATGGCGATCGGAATTAACCAACAATATTTTCAATTTCTTCCACTGTTTTAGGAATCGGCTCTCCAAATACCTTATAACCATTATCTGTTACCAGAACATCATCTTCTATCCTGATTCCACCAAAATCCATATATTCTTCAACTTTGGAATAATTAATAAAGTCTGTAAATTTTTCCTCGGCCTTCCATTTTTCAATTAAAGCGGGAATAAAATAAATACCAGGCTCAACTGTTACAACGAAATTTGGCTCCAACTTGCGTCCAAGTCTTAAATAGGCAAGCCCAAATTGTTCACTACGAATTATTTCTGAATCATAACCTACATAATCTTCACCAAGATTTTCCATGTCATGCACATCAAGACCCATCATATGCCCTAAGCCATGTGGAAAAAACAAGGCATGGGCACCGGAACTAACAGCATCATCAATATCACCTTTCATAATACCCAAATCCTTTAATCCGGAAGCAATAACCCGAGCTGTAATAAGATGAATATCTCGAAATTTAATACCTGGTTTAATATTCTCTATTGCCTCAAGTTGAGATTGTAATACAATATTATAAATATTTTTTTGGACGGAAGTAAATTTGCCATTAACCGGTATTGTTCTTGTAATATCGCTGGCATAATGCAGTTTTGATTCTGCACCAGAATCATTTACAACCAAATCTCCGGATTTCATTTCATTACCATGATAATGGTTATGCAATATTTCACCATGTACAGAATAAATTGCAGGAAAGGAAAGCCTGGAGCCTGTGGCAAGGGCAACACCTTCAATTGCACCGGCGATTTCCTCTTCTATTGTACCCGGCTTTACCATTTTCATGGCTCCAATATGCATTGCACGTGCAATATTTGTCGCATATTCGATTTCCGCTATCTCATCAGGGGATTTAGTATTTCTTTGCTTTACTACTGCTTTAATAAAATTTACTGAAACATTTTCCTTAATTTTTTCAGGAGAAATATCCAATAAGCCGGAAAGTTGCAATATTGTATCTCCTCTGTAAGGAGGAAGATAATGAATTTTTCGATCGTTTTGCAAAGCCTTTTTAATAATTTTCGTTAATTCTGTAATCGGTAATGTGGAAGATGCACCGTTTTTTTCGATTTTTTCAGCCATTGTAGGCAAATTTCCCATCCAAATAATATCATCGATAGTAAGATCATTTCCAAAAAGAATATCCTGATCATTATCAATATCTATTATTGCCATTAAATCTGGCTCATCATTTCCCCAAAAGTAGAGGAAGTTGCTATCCTGACGAAAATGATATCCATTTGCAGGATAATTCATAGGACTTTCCGAATTTCCCGGAAACAGGATAATCCCTGAGCCAAGTTGTTTTTTCAATTGATTTCTTCGTTGAATATAAGTTTGTGCTGAAAACATTTTTCCTCCAAAGTTAATTTATAGGATTTAAAAATTCATAAAATTTATAAATACACATGATTTTTTCTATTTTTATTCAAATTATTTTAATGAAACAAGTTACTTAATTATTAATGGAAATAGAATAAGATTATTGATTATTTTGATGTTCAGTACGTTGAATAATTTCGTCCTGTAACTGTTTCCCAAGATCAATAAAATAGTCACTGTACCCGGCAACTCTTACTATTAAATCCCGATAAACTTCCGGATTTTTTTGAGCTTTTCGTAATGTTGCCGCTGAAACCACATTAAATTGAATATGATGCCCTCCCATCTCAAAATAAGCCCGAATCAGATACCTGATCTTTTCCAAATTATTTTTAGAATTCAATAATTGAGGTGAAAATTTTTGATTTAATAAAGTTCCACCAGTTCGGGAATGATCAATTTTTGCAGCAGATTTTAATACAGCTGTTGGTCCGAACTTATCACTTCCCTGTACCGGAGAAATACCTTCAGATAATGGAACACCTGATTTTCTTCCATCAGGCGTAGCACCGATAACGGAACCAAAATAAACATGAACAGTAGTGGGTAATAAATTGATTCTAAAATGCCCTTTTTTATAATTCGGTTTGCCATCTACTGCCTGAAAAAACATTTCAAAAACCAGTTTTAAAATATCATCGGCAAAATCATCATCATTACCATATTTCGGCGTATTTAAAAGTAAAATGTTACGAAATTCTGAATTATCATTAAAATTACTTTTTAATATTTTCAAAAAATTACTTAAATCAATTGTCTTTTTTTCAAAAACATGATATTTCAATGCACTTAAGGAATCAGTAATAGTACCAACACCAACACCCTGGATATAAGAAGTATTATAACGAGCGCCACCATTATTATAATCCATACCATTTTTTATACAATCATCAATAAAAACAGACATAAAAGGGGCAGGAAGATGATCAGCCCATAATTTTTCAATAACCAGATTTCCTTTAATCTTGATATTGATAAAATGGTTAAGTTGACGTTCAAAAGCTTCTAACAAATCATTAAAAGATTCAAATTTTAGTGGATCGCCACTTTCAATCCCAACTTTATGATTTGTTCGTGGATCCAGCCCATTATACAGAGTTATTTCCAATACTTTTACCAGGTTAAAATATCCGGTCAAAATATAACTTTCTTTTCCAAATGCACCTGTTTCAACACATCCACTGGCACCCCCACAAAGCGCATCTAAATGAGATTTACCCTGTCTGAGCATTTCCTTAATAATCATGTCTGTATTAAATACAGAAGGCTGACCAAAACCACTTTTGATTATTTTTAAAGCCCGATCAATAAATTTATTTGGACTTTTTTTACTAACCTGAATCATTGAACTTGGTTGTAACAAACGCATTTCTTCAATCACATCAAGGATCAAATATGTGAGTTCATTTACTCCATCTTTATTTTGGCTGGTTAATCCTCCAAGGTTAATTAAACAAAAATCAGTATAAGTATTACTTTCCTGGGCAGTTACTCCGACTTTTGGTGGTGCCGGCTGATTATTAAATTTAATCCAGAAAGCTTGTAATAATTCTTTCATTTCTACTTGTGTATATTCCCCGGATTCCAGAGCACTTTGATAAAAAGGGTAAAGATGTTGGTCTAAACGTCCTGGATTAAAGGAATCCCAGGTATTAAGCTCAGTTATCACACCTAAATGTACAAACCAATAATATTGTAATGCTTCATGAAAATTTTGAGGGGCATTAGCTGGAACACGTGAACAGATTTCAGCTATTTTTAACAGTTCCTGTTTTCGTTGTGGTGTTTTGGCTATGTTTGCATATTCAATTGCCTTTTCTGCATATCGCCTGGCGTAAGAAAGCATGCCCTCAATGCTGATATTCATGGCTATTAATTCATCTTCTTTTCCCAAATTTTCATTACTATTTTCAGATTTAATTTTGTTAATTGAATTTTGAATATCAACCTGAAAATCAAGAAGCCCTTTTTGATAGATTTTGTCATCAAGTACAGTATGGCCGGGTGCACGTTGCTCTAAAAATTCAGTAAATACTCCGGCTTTATAGGCAATTTTCCAGGCTGGATCCACCTTATCAAAAATTTTATCCCGAATAGATTTGCCCTGCCAAAAAGGTATTATTTCAGATTCCTGGGTTTCCATAGTTTCTTTGGAAGTTAAAAATGAGATTTTTTCTCTTGAATTAAGAATTCTAAAATCATCAATCGAATGAGAGCAAATTTCCGGATAAGTTGGAGTTGCTTTTGGTTGAGGTCCCCTCTCTCCTACTATTAATTCGTCATGATTAATGCAGATTTCTTTGTTTTCTAAGATATATTTGAAAGCTTTTGCCCGTTTTATGGGAATTGAATCATTATCGGAATTTGTCCTATAAAACTTAGTTAATAATTTTGCTCTTTCCAGTGATATGTAAGGTTTTACTTCAAGACTTTGCTTTCGCAAGCGGCTTATTCTTTCATTCATGATAATCCTGATATTTTTGTGTTTATGCCATTCTTCTGAAAAACATTTGCCATTTTTACTAATTCACTGTTAGTTTGGGGTCTTGCTTCCGGTAAAATATAGTCAATAGAAAATCGTCGGGCTTTATCTTTTCCCAGAATATTATAGGGAAGCAAAGTGAGGTTAATTTTACGTGAATAGGGCTTAATGATCTTAGAAAGGGCATTAAGGTTTTCGTAACTATCAGTAATATTTGGGATTAATGGAATATTAATTTCGATATTTGCATTATTTTCAACAAGAAATTGTAGATTTTCTAAAATTCGAATATTAGAAACACCGGTATGAAAGATATGTTCTTTTTCATTGGCTATTTTCAAATCAAAAAGGAACAGATCTGTTTTATCAAGGATTTTTTCAAAATTTGATTGATCAGAATATCCACAAGTATCAATTGCTGTATGAAGATTTTTATTTTTACAGAGTTTTAGTAGAGAATTCAGACTATGAATCTGCGCCAATGGTTCACCTCCGGAAAAAGTCACACCACCTTTCGATTGCTGATAAAACACAGTATCTTGTAATATTGTAGCAAATACTTCTTTTATACTTTCAACCTTGCCTACTTTTATAACTTTAATTTCTTCGGTAATGGAATCCGTAATAGAATATTCCATAGGCTCAAAACTCTTACTCTCAGGATTATGACACCACGAACATTTCAAAGGACACCCCTTAAAAAAAACAGTAGTACGAATGCCAGGCCCATCATTTAAAGCAAATTTCTTAATATCAAAAAAACAACCATATCCCTGTTGATTTAAATTCTGTTGATCCTGATGTATTTTATTTAACTCAATCATTATTGGAATATTATGATTTTTTTTACCTAAATCAAAAATATTTTTTTGGGAAAAGAATATAGATTTTGCTTATATTATCAAGTTAATCCGTTATTTTTGACATTACATTATATATTTTAAAAATAAGGAAGTAAATGGCACACAACTTTGGCATAACATCATGGGGAAAATTATGGTTACAAACTATTGAAAAACTTGATTATTCCCAGCTCATACCCAAAGGTAAAGCCAGTGCTCAAAAGGGTGATGTTACTTCAATCAGATTAAATAAAAATATCATTAATGCCAAAGTAACCGGAAAAAACATTTTACCTTATAAAATTACTCTTGACTTTCCTGAATTCACGGAACGTGATAAAAACAAAATTTTAGAACTGATCAATCAAAATTCATTTTATCTTTCTCAATTGGAAGCAAAGAAAATACCTCCTGAATTATTAGAAGATTTACTAAACCATGATATTTTTCTCTTCCCGCAGACATTAGATGATATTATAATGGATTGTAATTGCCCTGATTGGAATTTACCATGTAAACACATTTCCGCAGTAATTTATATCATTACTAATGAAATTGATAAAAATCCATTTTTCCTGTTTAATATCAGAAATTTTGATATTTTAAAATCGATTAAAACAGAGGAAGCATCAAAAAGAGAATCTCACGAACTTCAAAAAATGACTGGTTTCATAAATAATGGAATAACAGAAACGAAAATCAGTCGAAAACAAAAAAATTACTATAGAAAAAAATATTATTCCCTGGACTTTTCAAAAATCCCAAATATGGATCGAATTATTGGAAAATTGCTTACTCCTAATCCACTTTTCTATAATAAAGATGACTTTCGGAACATATTTTTACAACGATATTTATTACTTAAAAACGAAGTTAAAAAGTTTATAAAAAATTCGGATATTGACGAACATGCAAAAATTAAATTCTCGTCTGTAAAAATTGAATTTATTAATGTAAGCCTTGATTTTGAGGGTAAATTAATTGGTAAAAATGCTGAACTTAAATTCGACCTTGAAAATATGGACGAACTAATAGAGTACCTCCAAAATCATGCTCTAAATCGTATTGAAAAATATCCACCACAGATTGGTTTTTTATCCCAGATTTATAGTTTTTCTTTAAGCCTTATCCAAAAATCAGCCTGTATTCCTGAAATATTTGAAATAGGTGAAGACGAATATATGATTCGATGGATTCCGGCTGGTTTTAATGACGAAATCTGGGAAATGGTCAAGATCCTGGAAAGTAATTTTCCTGCAGATATAATTTTTTATGGTAAAAAGAAAATTAAAGCCATTGATCAAATTTATTTCCTGGTTTGCTTCTTTGTAATTTACTTCCAGAAAAAAAGCCCACTCCCTTTACGGCAAACAGATTACAACATTATTTCACTCTTCTTTGATTTTGAAGCATTTACACAAGTTAAATTTGAAGACCAATTAACATATCAAACAATTCAATTATGGTTAGACAGGTTTTATATTACAAAAAAGGAATGTTTACCTGTCATAAAGATAGATGAATCCAGAAATGGCTCAGATGAATTTGATTTTCAAATTTTGATAGATGATAAATCAACCAAAAATAAAAATGAACCGGGGAACCTTTTTAATTTTCTCAAATCCGAAAATCCAGAAAAATATTTGGTATTAAAGGATCTTGGTTTATTATCAATTTATTTACCACAGGTAAATGATTTTCTAAAACTCCCGCCGGAAAAGAAAAATTTGCAAATTCCTTCAAATGAATTTGTAGGTGTTTGGTTTGATGCATTACCATTATTACAAAGCCTGGGGGTAAAAACAATTTTACCAAAATCATTGAAAAAAGTCTTTACTCCTACTATTAGTTTGAAATTCAAAAGCAAAGAAAAATCAGTGAATTCTAATATTTCCTACCTCGGTATTGACAAAATGATGGATTTTGAATGGAATATTGCAGTAGGAGATAAATTTTTCTCCAAAGATGAATTCTATAATCTGGTTGAAAATTATTCCGGCATTGTAAAACTTAAAGGTTCCTATATATATATTGACGAAAAAGAAACGCGTAAGATATTAAAACAACTTAAAGAAGAACCGGAATTATCTTCTATAGATATATTAAAAATTAATTTGAACCAGAAATATAAGAATGCTCCAATTGAAATAGACAAATCTTTCAGCAAATTATTCAATAATTTTTTTAAGCCTGCTGAAATAGAAATTCCAAAAAAATTAAATGCAACATTAAGACAATATCAGGAGCGGGGATTTAAATGGCTTTATAACAATTTTAAACTGGGATTTGGCTCGCTTATCGCAGATGATATGGGATTGGGAAAAACCATCCAGGTGATATGTTTATTATTAAAATTAAAAGAAGAAAAAGTCCTTGGAAAACAAAAAGCCTTAGTAATCGTCCCAGCTACATTATTGACAAATTGGCAAAAAGAGATTGAAAAATTTGCACCTTCATTGAGTCTGACGATCTATCATGGTTCATATAGAAAATTGGATACTGAAAATAAAGATATAGTAATTACAACCTATAGTTTAATTAGAAATGAAAAAACAAAATTTAACCGAAAAAAATGGTTAATTGTAATTACCGATGAATCTCAGAATATCAAAAATCCAGCAAGTGGTCAAACCAAAGCAGTAAAAACAATTCCATCAGTAACAAAAATTGCAATGACAGGTACGCCGGTGGAAAATCGATTAATGGATTATTGGAGCATACTCGACTTAATTATGAAAAAATTAGTAGGTTCCAGAGCAAATTTTGTGGAAAATTTTGCGATCCCGATTGAGAGATTTCGTGATGAATCTAAATTGGAAGAATTCCGAAAAATCACATCTCCATTTATTTTACGGAGAGTAAAATCTGACAAATCTATTATAGACGACCTTCCGGAAAAACTCGAAATAAATGAATATAACACATTAATGATAGAACAGGCTGCCTTATATCAACAAGTGATCGATGATATTAATCTTCAACTGTCAAATAAAAATGGAATCGAGCGCAAAGGGCTGATTTTTAAATTAATCACATCTCTAAAACAAATCTGTAATCATCCGGCTCTATATTTGAAAAATGATTCCTATGACTATTCAGAATCCGGAAAAAGCCAATTACTAATAAGTCTGCTTGATAAAATTTTTGATATTGATGAAAAAGTTTTGATTTTTAGTCAATATAAACAAATGGGTGATATTCTGGTCAAAATGTTGGCAGAGAAATATGGAAAAACTCCTCTCTTTTTACATGGTGGATTATCAAGAAACAGAAGAGATATTGTAATCAATCAATTTCAGGAAAATCCTGAACATCAGGTTATGATCCTGTCTTTAAAGGCAGGTGGAACAGGATTGAACCTGATCGAAGCAAACAATGTAATCCATTATGATCTTTGGTGGAATCCGGCAGTAGAAAGCCAGGCAACTGATAGAGTTTTTAGAATTGGCCAACAAAAAAACGTTACCGTATTCAGAATGATAACTAAAGGTACTTTCGAAGAAAAAATAAACGAAATGTTAATAAATAAAAAGAAACTGGCAAATCTCACCATAAATGTTGGTGAAAAATGGATTTCCGAATTAACAGATAAAGAACTACAGGAATTGGTAAAATTAGATAATCAATAAATTAAAATAATTTTGGAGTAAATATGGTTCACGGTGAAGAGATTCAATTAAATACAAAAGGCTTTTCTGACATTAAAGATATTACCAGTAGGGTTAATGAGATTATAAAAAGATCAAATATTAAAGCCGGAACTGTGACTGTAACTGCTATTGGCTCCACTGCTTCTGTGACAACAATTGAATATGAACCGGCACTGGTTCAGGATATGCAAGACCAATTGGAACAATTCGCCTCACAAAATATGCGTTCCCGCCATTCAGAAACCTGGGGTGATGATAATGGTTTTTCTCATATAAGGGCAAGTTTTATGGGGCCCGGATGTACTATTCCTATAAATAATGGAGCACTCATATTAGGAACCTGGCAACAATTAATTGTTATTGATCATGACAATCGTCCTCGACAACGCAGGGTATATGTTCAGGTTATGGGCGAATGATTTAATATTATAGATGTATAAAACTCCTAAAAGACACTGAAAAAACAAAGATATTTTCTAAAAAGTAGTATTCTTTTTAATTATAATTATTTATCTTATACCGATATAGAGTCAATGTAAACTGTGGTATTATATTATTTTAATTAAATTTATTTAACATAATCTTAGGGAAAATATTGATAGCAAAACTACAAAATTACTGGAAATACTCACGTTCTCCTTTATATAGTTTATTATTTGTTATTCCTCTGTTATTTGTTTATGAACTAATGATTTTTTCATTAAACCATTCAGATATTATCGGAATACGCAATGGAGCTGATGTTCTTTTCCGCCAATTCTTTTCTATCTTTGATATATATGGATTTTATCTTGTTGGTTTTTTAGTATTATTAAGTTTATTTATTGCCTATTATTTCTATTCAAGAAAGGAGCAACAGGGAAAATTTCAATTTCTTTATTTTATTATTATGATGTTTGAAAGTATATTTTACGCAATGCTACTGTTTTTAGTATTAAACAAAATCGCGGGATTTTTACTTGTAACCGGAAACGGGTCCGATCAACGGCAAATAATTGCTCTGGCTTTAGGAGCAGGTGTTTATGAAGAATTTGTTTTCCGGGTTATAATGATCAGCGCTATAGTATTTTTAATGAAAGATCTGATAGGATTCAGTAAGAATATATCAAGAATAGTTGCAATTATTTTTTCTGCTTTAATTTTTTCCTGGTTTCATTACATTGGTTCTTTTGGAGAAGAAATAAATCTTTTTTCATTTACAGTAAGAAGCGCCGCAGGAATATTTTTAGCAATTTTATACTTATTTCGTGGTTATGGAATAACTGCATATACCCATACACTCTACGATTTATTAGTAATATTATAATCTTGTGATTTTTCTTGCTGAAAAAAGATAATTTACCAGATTTTTAAACAACAATTGGAGAAAAAAATGAAAAAAATATTTATCTTCAGTTTTTTAATATTTACCCAAATAACAATATCTGTTTGTGGTGAATTGGGTACAAATGGCCAATTTTTTCCAGGCTCAGTTGCTGTTACGGATAATGCTCTGGCAGGTTTCTACAATCCGGCAAATGTGGGATACAGAACAGAGTCACAATTCATGACAATTTTCCCTACCCGAGATGGAAAATATACTAATGAATTTGGCGCATTTTTTCTTGCCGGAAATGGAATATTCGGTGGTGAGTTGATACAGGGAGACTCAACATCATTTAATCCCAATGCAAAATTTCATCAAAGGTGGCATATTTCTCAGGGTGCACCGATTTATCGCTGGTTAAACCTGGGAATGACATTTAGATGGTATGGAACAATTGACAGGAAGATGGAATATGATATTGGTCTTTCAGGAAGACCATATCCCTGGATATCCTTTGGAACGGTTTTAGAAAACTCCTTTGAAAAAAACGGTTTACCAAGAATTGGACACAGCGGAATTGCTTTCCGCCCAATCGGAGACCGCTTTACAGTTGCTGCTGATATTTTTATGAATCTTACTGATAATGATTCAAAATTAAATCAAAAATATTATTGTGATCTTGAACCTTTGAAAGGTTTTCATCTCATGGCCTCATATCAGCCTGAACAGGAAGATATCAGGGTGGGAGTCAATATCAACTTTTCCAGTATGGGTTTAGGAATGGCATTATTGGATGGAAAAAATCATCAAACTCCTGAAGGTTCATTTATTTATCATTCGTCCGGAAATAACTATAGATCATTTTTTCAAAAGCCCGGCAAAACCGTCATGGCACTTACGCTTGAAGGAGTGATTGACGAAGAACCGAATCTGATTAGCACTCAAAATTTGACATCAGTAAAAGAAATTTGTGACAAATTGAAAATCTATGAGGAGAATCCAGGTGTTAAAGCTGTTTTATTAAAATTTGGTTTATTACAATGTGGCTTTACTAAACGGTTTGAAATTCGCCAGGCTATATTAAATTTTCGTAATTCCGGAAAAAAAGTTTACTGTTATGTTGAATCTTTAACAAACGGAGACTATTTTCTGGCATCTGCCTGTGATAAAATCTATTTGAATCCTGCAGGTACTGTTTGGTTAACAGGTTTAAGCGCCTCATCAATATATTTTAAAGGAGTTATGAATAAACTGGGAATCAAACCGGAATGGGAATATATAGGCAAATTCAAATCAGCACATGAATCCTATACACGGGAAGAAATGTCTGAGCCTGCAAAAGAACAATTAAATGTTATACTGGATGACATGTACGAAGTTTTCATCGATGAAATTTCCAAATCCAGAAATATTTCCCCGGAAAATCTTGATTCAATTATAAATAATGGTCTTTTCACATCAGTAAAAGCAAAAGAAACAGGACTTATTGATGAATTAATTTATCAGGATCAACTTCAAAAAAAATTAGAAAAAGAACTAAATGGAAAAGTAACAATCAGAAAACCCAAGCGTTTTGGAAATAGTACTCCTTTTAAAACTGCCTGGCAATATGAAGAGCAATCTACAGATAAAATCGCTTTGATATATGCCACTGGCGGAATTATGCCAGGTAAAAGCAAACGGACTTTTTCGGGAAATCAAACAATGGGATCTACTACTATCTCAAAAGCTATCCAGAATGCAAGAAAGGACAAAACAGTCAAAGCAATTGTTCTAAGAATAGACTCACCGGGAGGCTCAGCATTGGCATCGGATATAATCTGGCGTGAAGTTATCCTGGCAAAGAAAAAAAAGCCTGTCATCGTTTCCATGTCTGATGTGGCTGCTTCAGGTGGATATTATATAGCCTGCGCAGCTGATAAAATAATTGCCAATCCTACAACCTTGACTGGTTCGATAGGTGTATTGGGAGGAAAATTTGATATTTCCGGTTTAATGGATAAAATAGGGATAAATGTTGATGTCCTGAAGCGAGGGGAAAGTGCTGACATGATGACTCTGTTCCGTCCATGGACAACAGATGAGAGAAAAAAACTTAATAACTATATACACTGGATTTATGATGATTTTACTAAACATGTTGCAGAGGGACGCGGCATGAGTCAGGCGGAAGTAAAAGAAATTGCCCAGGGCCGTATCTGGAGCGGAAAAGGAGCTAAAGAGGTTGGCCTGGTTGATGAAATTGGAGGTCTGGAAAAAGCAATTGAAATTGCAATAAAAGAAAGTGGAATTAAATCAAAAAATGTGCATTTAAAAATTATGCCAAAATGGTGGTCTGGATTTCTTAACCTGGAAATAAGCACTTTCTACTCAAATAAATCAGAAATTGAAAAAATAATGCCTTCAGAATATCAACTTGCTAAAATGTATTTCAATACCTGGCTTATGAATAAAGATGAAAAAGTCCAATTATTAATGCCTTATTGGATTATCATTGAATAATATATTATTAATTTAAAAAGGTGAAAAATGTTTAATATGAAAATTAAAGGTGAATCAGAGCAATATAGAATTGCTCCCACAAAGATAATTGCACTTGGCTTGAATTATCGTGATCATATTAAAGAAAGTGTATCAGTCAATTCAAATAATTCATCTAAAGAAATTCCAAAAGAACCGGTTTTATTTCCCAAAACTCCCAATGTTTTAATTGAAAACGGAAAGAATATAATTTTACCCGCCTTTTTAGAGGATTACAATTTTAAAAACCTCAGAACCGACTATGAAGCAGAACTGGCGATAATAATCAAAGATCGCTGCAAAAATGTTCATAAAAATGATGCCTATAAACATATTTTGGGATTTACCTGTTTTAATGATATAAGCCAGCGAAATATTCAGACCGGGGATAAATCAGGTTGGTTTAGAGGAAAATCATTGGATACTTTTGGTCCGATTGGTCCCTGTATTGTAACACTAAAGGATATTGGAGATCCTCAGAATCTGACAATTCAGGCCAAACTTAATGGTAAAATTGTGCAAAATTCAAATACAAAAAACATGATTTTTCCAATTCCTGAAATAATTGCCTTTGTATCAAAAAATTTCACCTTAATGCCCGGAGATATTATTTCTACCGGAACTCCGGCAGGTGTGGGACCTTTAAAAGACGGAGATGTTATTGAAATTTTTATTGAAAATATTGGTACCCTAAAAAATTCAGTTATTCAGGAAAATTAGGATTAATGATTTGAAACTTTAAGAGTAGGAAAGTTAATATAAATAAAAATAATTTATGTTTGTTGACAAATCCGTAAAAAGTAAATTTCCTGTCATTCTAAATGAGGTACGAATGTTTACAATCAGGTTTTTGACTGAAAGAATCTCCTACAATTATCGACGAGATTCTTCGTTGCTACGCTGCCTCAGACTATGTCCGGCTTTCGACGGAAAGACAGTTTCAAGCCTTTTTACGATTCCATCATTGTTGGAATGTTGAAGTTTTTTGGATTTATAATTAAGAGGTGAATAAAATGGGTTTTAAATGTGGAATTATCGGCTTGCCAAATATTGGGAAATCTACTTTGTTTAATGCATTATCTAACGCAGAAGTACCAATGGAAAATTATCCTTTTTGTACAATAGATCCACATATTGGCATAGTTGAAGTTCCGGATCGAAGATTGGATATTTTAGAAAAAATCTATAGTCCCGGAAAAGTTATCCCAACTACTTTGGAATTTGTTGATATCGCAGGCTTGGTTAAAGGTGCTTCAAAGGGTGAAGGATTGGGAAATAAATTTCTTAGTAATATACAGAGAGTTGATGCAATAATCCATCTTATCAGATGTTTCAAAGATGATAATGTAGCCCATATTGATCCGAAATTAAATCCTCGCCGTGATTTTGAAATTGTTAACCAGGAAATTATTCAAAGAGACCTTGAAGTAATCAACAATAGAATACAAAAAATTAAAAAACAAGCAAAAACAGGGGACGAAAAATATAAAAGACAGCTGATTGTCCTAAATGATATAAAAGGAATTCTGGAAGACAAAAAATCCGCAAAAACATATCACGCACATCCTGAAGAAGAAAATTTTATTAATGAATTAGGGTTACTGTCCAATAAACCACTTTTAATTTTAGGGAATATTTCAGAAGATGAAGCTACCTCAGGACAAAAATCTGAGGTAACTAAAGATTTTGAGCAATTTGCACTGAGTACCGGAAACTTTTTTCTAACTTTATCAGCCAATCTTGAATTGGAAATGTCTCAGCTGGAATCCGAGGAGAGGAAAATTCTGATGAAAGAGTGGGATATCCGGGAACCGGGAGTTACACAACTGGTTAACGCAGGTTACGTTCTTTTAAACCTGGTTACATTTTTCACTATGGAATCAGAAATTTGCCAAGCCTGGACAGTTGAAAAAAATACTCCCGCCTATAAAGCAGCCGCAGTTATTCACAGTAGTTTTGAAGACCGGTTTATAAAAGCTGAAGTCCGCCACTGGAAAGATATTGAAAAAACCAAGTCAGAAATATTGTTAAAAGAAAATGGACATATCCGTATCGAAGGCAAATCATATATAATCAGAGATGGAGATGTTGTTACTTTTAGATTAGCTAATGGATAATTAATAATGCCAAACCTTCTCTCGTCCTTCAACCAGTTTGTATATAAAAATCAATTGATTAAACCAGGTGATAAAATTCTGCTTGCTGTTTCCGGTGGAATCGATAGTCTTGTGCTGGCTCATCTTTTAAGCCAGTATCGGAATTCACAAAAAGAAAAACAAATCCTGAGTGCAGTTTATGTGGACATTCCCCAGGTATCAATAAATAATACAATTTTAGAAAAATTGAAACATTATTTAAACTCATGGAATATTCCATTGGTAGTTATTCCGGCAGAAATTTCCAAACAGGTTTCGTTCCGCTGTTATGCCTGTTCCAAAGAAAGACGTAAACAACTCTGTATCTATTCAGATAAAAATAATTTTAGTTCTATCGCCTTAGGTCACAACCTGGATGATTATATTGAAACCGGTTTGATGAATTTAATATATCATGGAAATCTAAATTCTTTGAAACCTAAAGATACAATGTTTGACGAAAAAATTACTATTATCAGGCCAATGCTCCATTTCTCTAAGAAAGTTATCAAAACTTATGCTAAGAAAACCGGAATCCGGATTGAAAAACACGATTGTGATTATGAAAATAACAATAGTAGAAATAACATAAGAGAATTAATTCAAAATTTTCAGCAAAGGCAAATACCTTTTTCAAAAAATCTGACAAAAGCTATTAGAAAATGGGATAATATTTCTGATTGATGAAAAAGTTGAATTTTTCAGGTTAATATTTAATAATATGAAAAAGAGATATGACCATTCTGAGGTTTACCCTTTGCATCTGTGGGAGAAACCATTCCTTTGTAGGCAACCAATTTATGAGGACTTGTTGTATCCATATAAAAATAAAATGGTTTTATAAATTGCCCGACTAACCAGGACCCTGGTTGGAGGCAGATTTCATAACATTCTTTATTATCCAAAACTTTATTTCCGGAATAAAAAGCTTTAAATCCATAATAATCAAATCTACTTGGAATAAGCAATTTAAAATCAATCTGTTCCCCCCTGACAAGGATTTTTAATTTTTTTGCAAAGAGTAAGGCAATTATGGAGCCATGATAAATTGTTTCATCTGCTATGATAGTTTTTTCCTGGAATTTTCTGCTATAAGCCGGCCTGTATTTGATAAAAAAACCGTTGTCTGTCTTATGAATAATTTCCTGCTTCCCGGTTGAAAAATGTTTTACATAAAAATCTACAATTTCATAAGTATCTTTCCTAAATTTTACCCTCTCTTCAAGAATCTGATCGTCATTATTATTATGAATTATACTATTCTTAAACATATAAATATTTTTGGTTTGCACATCACCTTCACCTTTGTAGGAGATCTCGTCTTCAATATAAAATAGGGCTTGAAAATTACCGGATATTTCTGAAAACAATAATGAAGATGTAAAATATGCTAATAATATTATTAATATTAATTTTTTCATAAATGACCTTATTTCATTTTTTCTAACCCTATAAAAATTAATACATTTGATTTGAAGTTTGCAAGTTTTATTTATAAAATATTTTTTGCCGGGCAACCTATGAACTTAAACGAATTTTGGAATATAGAGGGAAAAAATATTAATCAGAAAGTTTTTGACCAGAGACAAATACAAAATTATGAATAGTATAAAAAAAATAAAAAAGTTGATTTTTCAACTTGACTTTCAGGTGACTTATTCAATAAGTTTACGGGCTTTCTGGAAATGAGAATATAAATAAGACGGGGCATGGCGCAGTCCGGCTAGCGCACCTGCTTTGGGAGCAGGGGGCCGCAGGTTCAAATCCTGCTGCCCCGACTTTCTTTATTTGACTTTCATAAGAAATATTTGTCATCTTTTCCTAATAACTATTCCCAGACTTCTTATAGATATTTCTTAATATGCCCCGATAGCTCAACTGGATAGAGCATCTGCCTTCTAAGCAGAGGGTTTCAGGTTCGAGTCCTGATCGGGGTACTT
>JAOZSR010000097.1 GCA_029939575.1 Fidelibacterota bacterium | reverse complement strand
ATAGGTAAGAGGATTAGAAATAAGTAGTATTATATCCCGGTCAAATTTTTTAATTCCGAAAAATCCGTCTTGTCCGCATTTTATTTTGATTACTCCAATTAATCTATTTAAAAAATAAAATAATTTACAGAAAAATCTTGACAAAATCCGTTTTTTATCCTATACTAACGGTATGAAGTGGGATAGAATCCCATCAGAACCTATATTAGGATACAGTAAGAGTTATGTTAATTTCATTTGCAGGTAGTTCTGTACATCGCTTAGATAAAAAAAACCGGATCAGTATTCCGGCAAAATACCGTCGTTGGAATAACGATGAAGAGAATTGTACTTTTGTTGTAGCAAAAGCGCAGGGGAGTCCCTCTCTCGATGTAAAACCTGCCTTTATCTGGGATAATTTTGCTAAAAAACTCAGAGAAAATTATAATGAATTAAATATAAAACATGCTGCCTATATAAGAAATTTTTTCAAAGATACAGAGAGAATAAATTGTGATCGCCATGGTAGAATTCTGCTTCCACAAAATTTAATTGATTACGCGGATTTAAAAGAAGAGGTGTTAATAATCGGGATTTTTGACAAACTGGAACTATGGGATCAGAAGATTTATGATAGTTTTGTTCCGAATACAAAACCTATCGATGACGAATATTTTGATGGATTAGCAGATAGACATCAGTAAAAAACAGGAAATAAATGGACACTATTCACATTCCGGTTTTATTAGAGGAAACTCTAACTTATTTAATTAATAAACCTAACGGGGTATATGTAGATTGCACATTAGGAACCGGTGGACATTTTTCGGAATTATCAAAAAGATTAGATCATGATGCTGTTTTAATTGGATTTGACGCAGACCCAACTGCCATAAAACATTGTGAAGAAAACCTAAGAATTTCACAAAAAAAAATACTAGTTAATTCAAATTTTAAAAATTTACGGAAATATTGTTTTAGAAATGGATATCCTAAAGTTAATGGAATACTTATGGATTTAGGAATGTCATCATTTGCACTTGACAATCCCAACAGAGGCTTTTCATTTAGCAAGGATGGAAATCTTGATATGAGATTTTCCCCGGAAATTATTGAAACTGCCGAACATTTCATCAATAATGCAAAAGTCAGAGATATGATTCATGTGTTCAGAAAATATGGTCAAGAGAAAAAATCAGGATATATTGCCAGAAAAATAATCGCTGAGCGTGAAAAATACAGAATCAAAACAACTGCACAATTAGCTAAGATTATTAAAGAATGTGTACCTCCACCCTATCAAATAAAAAGTCTCAGCCGAATTTTTCAGGCTATTCGAATTTTTATAAACCATGAATATGATGTTTTAGAAAATGCCCTAAACCAGGCACGGGATACATTATTACCAGGTGGAAGACTGGTTGTTATTTCCTACCATTCAGGTGAAGATACAATAACCAAGAAGTTTATTAATTATGAAGTAAAAGGGTGTTTATGTCCGCCTGAATTTCCAATTTGCCAGTGTTCACATAAAGCATCTTTCAAAAAAATTACAAAAAAAATAGTAGTGGCTAATGATCAGGAAATTGCACTTAACTCAAGAGCCAGAAGCGCAAAATTACGAGCAGTAGAAAGATTAGAAGAATAAATGAAGAAAAATCAAAATAAAAGAATTGAGAAAAAAAAGAAGAAGAATCTGGTAATGTTGGCCTTATTTTTCTCATTAATTCTATTTTTGACATTATATTTATGGATTTTTAATTATACAAATATTCTGATAGGTTCTATAGATAAATTAAAACGGGAAGAGGCGTATTTAATTGCTCAAAACAAAAAATCTCGTATAGAAAAATATAAATTGTCCAGAGCTGACAGAATAAAAGAAAAAGCCTTTAATGAAATAAATATGGTTTCACCAAAGCCAGAAACATTATCTGTAATAATAGACCACAATATATTGGAAATGAATTAAATGCCAACTCACAACAGGACAATAGTTTACAAAACAATCGCCATAGTAAGCCTTTTATGCCTAATTTGGTCTATTATTGTGAGTAAACTTTTTTTAATTCAGGTGATTGATTCAAAACAATACCAGGCCAGGTGTAAAAGACAAACAAATTATAAAAAACCAATCCAAGCCAACAGGGGACTAATTTATGATCGGAATGGTAATTCCCTGACAATGGACATTGTTAAATATTCTTTTGCAGCTCATCCATATTTAATTAGTGATAAAGATAAAATGGCTGCAAGCCTGCATAATGATTTTAAAAAACCATTATCCTTTTACAAAAATAAATTAAACTCCGATAATACATTTGAATGGCTGGCAAAAGATATTCCTGAATCAGAAATTCTTTCAGGTGTTAATAAATACAAGAAACATTCCGGCATTGCTGTTTTTAAGAATATTCGACGTAATTATCCTTTTACAAAAAGTTGTGGTCAATTAATCGGTTTCACAAATATTGATAATGTAGGTATAAGCGGACTGGAGTTGGAATACGATTCCATACTTTCGGGCGAACCTGGCTGGACAATGATCCAAAAAGATGGACTCGGGCAATTTCATCGCCGTCCGGATATGCCATATAAAGAAGAAATACAGGGAAATAATATTACTTTAAATATTGATACTGATTTCCAGGAAATTCTATATGAAGAATTAAAAAATTCATTTGAAAAGCATAATGCTGATAAAGCCCTGGGAATTGTAATTAATCCTCAAAACGGTGAAATATTAGCAATGGCATCGGCTCCGGCTTTTGATCCTAACAATCCAGGAAAATATCCCATATCAGACCAAAAAAACCGACCAATAACAGATACTTTTGAACCTGGTTCAACTTTTAAAATTGTCACTGCAACAGCTGCTTTGGAAGAAAATATGATCCAACCGGAAGACAGTATTGACTGCAGCAAAGGATATATCAGAGTTGGCGGGCGTAATATTCATGATCATAAAAAATATGGTAAACTTTCCTTCACTGAAGTTATTAAAAACAGCAGTAATGTCGGTACTATCAAAGTGGCTCAAAAAATCAGGAAGGGTTTTGTTTTCCAATATGCTCGGAAATTTGGATTTGGTGTTAAAAGTGATATTTCCTTTCCAGGTGAAACGAGTGGTATTTTGCATCCTTTAAATAAATGGACAGATTTGACATTATCACAAGTTTCTATTGGCCATGGTGTTTCCTGCTCGGTATTACAACTTGCCTATGCCTATGCAGCAATTGCAAATGGAGGTTATTTATTAAAGCCCCAACTTGTTAAATCCATATCCACTTATGATAATATAGTTATTTCAAATAGTGGCAGAGAAGTGATCCGACGTATCGCCTCTCAAAAAACCATGAATAAAATGAGAGAATTATTACGCCTGACAGTGCAAAGTGGAACCGGTAGAAAAGCAAAAATCAATGGAATGTCAATTGCCGGAAAAACCGGAACCGCTCAAAAAATTATTGACGGTAAATACAGTAAAACTGATTATATTGCTACTTTTGCCGGATTTTTTCCCGCGAAAAATCCAAGACTACTTTGTGTTGTTATGGTAGATAATCCTAAAAATAAAGTACATACAGGAGGTTCGGTTGCAGCACCTGTTGTCAGCAACATTTTTAAACGAATTTATAATTCTTCTAATTATATTATTTTTCAGGATGAAGAAGACAAATTAACAAAAAACGAAGTAAAATCCGAGGACTGGGATGACGAAGAAAAATTAAAAAAACTATCACTATCAAGTGTAGGCTATGCTTCTTCAAGACCAAAAGTTTTTAGTTCTAATGATAAAATTATTATGCCTGATTTAAAAAACCTGAGTTTAAGTAAAGCTTATGGGATATTAAGTCGTTTAGGTTTTAAGGAAATTATTACAGAAGGTGAGGGTATTGTAGTTTCACAATATCCGGCAAAAAAAATAAAAACTGACAATGAAACCAAATGTATATTAAAATGCAAAGCCAGGGGAAATCTTTTTGATTAATACGAATTTTATAAAAAACCTGGAATATGGAGAATTAATTAATTTCTCCGGGAAAATCATTCAGGGTAATATTGATAGCCGAAAGGTTGTTAAAAATTCCGCTTTTTTCGCCCTGATCGGAGAGAATACAAATGGGCACAATTATATAGATGCTGCCAAAAAAAACGGGGCTTCTCTGTTTGTTGTAAGTAAAGACTGGCATCAAAAAACAACCAGGGGAAAACTGCCATTTTGGATAGTAGATTCCCCGGAAACAGCATTACAAAAATTAGCAACAGCCTGGCGAATGGAATTTTCTATACCTGTTTTGGGATTAACCGGAACAAATGGAAAAACCACTACCCGTTCAATGATTCAAAAAATCCTGGAATCTAAATATAAACTTCATTCTACAATTGGAAATTTTAACAACCATCTTGGACTTCCACTGACTCTATTGAAATTAACACCAGAGCATGATTTCTGTTTATTAGAAATGGGGACTAACCATTTTGGTGAAATTAAATTTCTATGTAATATTGCCAAACCCACCAGCGGATTAATAACAAATATCGGATATGGACATACTGAATTTTTAAAAAATCTGGCCGGAGTATCAAAAGCAAAGCAGGAATTATTTGAATCATTATCTTCAGAAGGATTAGTATTTGTTAATATTGATGATCCCTATATCAAAAAAATGAAAAAAAACGGACCCCAGATCAGTTATAGTTTTAATGACAAAAATGCTGATTTCTTTGGCAAAATCATATCTTATAACTCATCGGGATGTCCATTACTTGAAATAAATAATTCAGCCAGAATTCAATTTTCTCTGTCTGGTAATATTGCTGCAAAAAATGGATTAGCAGCTTATGCAGTAGGATCATCCTATGGAATCGATTCTGATATTATAATAAATTGTCTGGAAAATTTTCAGCCGGTTTCGATGCGCTCTGTTATTCTGCAGGAACCGTGTAAAATAATTGATGATACTTATAATGCAAATCCTAATTCAACCGCAGAGGCAATACAAACATTATCCCTAATAAAAACAAAAGGGCAGAAATATTTTGTAATGGGAGATATGCTGGAGTTGGGAGAAGAATCGAAAGCTCTTCATGAAGATATTGGACGAAAAACCACCCTAAATAATATTGACATTTTTTTTGGATGTGGAGATAAAACCCGATTTGCTATTCAGGCTGCAAAAAAAGCAGGTGCCAAAAGAGCTCAGTTCTTTGATACACAAGTAGAACTAATCAGGACTTTAAAAAACATGCTAACTCCCGAGGATACCATTTTAGTTAAAGGCTCACGTGGTAGCCAAATGGAAAAAATAATAGAAGGAATTACAACCTAATGTTTTATAAATTATTATATCCGTTAAGAGAATATTTTTCTGCATTTAACATATTTCATTATATTACATTTAGAGCAGCAATGTCTGGCATTACCGCTTTGTTTATCAGTTTTTTTATCGGACCTTATATTATTAATTACCTGAAAAGACATCAAATCGGAGAATTAATCCGTATCGAAGGCCCTCAGTCTCACCAATCAAAAAAGGGAACTCCAACGATGGGTGGGATTATTATCCTGTTTTCTGTACTTATTCCCGTTCTTTTTTGGGCAGATTTATCAAATATCTATATCCAATTAATTATTGTAATTACAGTCTGGATGAGTTGTATCGGATTACTAGACGATTATTTAAAAGTTGTAAAAAAATATGAAAAAGGATTGGTGGCAAAATATAAACTAACCGGTCAAATAATCCTGGGATTAATTGTTGGAACAATTATCTATTTTTCAAAAGATTTTGCCAATTTCAACACTTTATTATCTATCCCGTTTATCAAAAATACTGAAATTAACTTAGGCTGGTTTTACATCCCAATGGTTGTGTTAGTAATTACTGGAACATCAAATGCAGTGAATCTATCTGATGGTCTGGATGGACTTGCATCCGGATTGATGGGTATTGTTGCAATTGCTTTGTCGATCATCGCCTATGTTTCAGGACGTATAGATTTTAGTAACTATTTAAATACATTATACTTGCCAGGATCAGGAGAATTAATGGTTTATTGCCTGGCTTTCAGTTTCGCAATGCTTGGCTTTTTATGGTACAATGCCAAACCCGCCCAAATTTTTATGGGCGATACTGGTTCTCTCGGTATGGGGGGAGCAATTGGAGGATTGGCAATTTTGCTCAGGCAGGAAATCCTTTTGATTCTTTTAGGCGGAGTTTTTGTTGTAGAAGCCTTATCCGTTATTATACAGGTTACATATTTCAAATGGACCAAGAAACACAAAGGCAAAGGCATCAGATTATTCAAAATGGCTCCTATCCATCATCATTATGAATTAAAAGGAATGGAAGAAAGCAAAATAGTAATCAGATTTTGGATAATTGGGGTTCTTTTAGCACTTTTTGCATTAAGTTCATTCAAAATTTTATAAAGCGAAAAAAATCAGATGATTAACAGATTTAACAAAAATATTGATACAAAATATTTCTACCTGACAATGATTTTAATGGGGATTGGATTTATTATTCAATACAGTGCCAGTTCGGCATTAGGAGCTGCCAAATTTAAAGATCCCGGATTTTACATGAAAGGTCATTTAATCAGAATAATAATAGGAGCATGTTGCGGATCATTATTTTTGTTTTTTGATCACCAAAAACTAAAAAAAATAGCTCCTATGCTTATTTTAACTTCTATTATTTTATTAATAATCACGTTAATTTATAATAAAATATTTAATAGATATCCGGCTGCCAGATGGTTGCCATTATTTGTAATGAATTTTCAAACAGCAGAATTTGCAAAATTAGCATTGATTATTTATTTAGCAGCCTTTATTGATAAACGCCAAAAAAAAGTAGGAAACTTAACCGAAACATTTTTGCCGGCAGCAACAGTAATTTCGGCCATAGTTGTTCTGGTTGTAATAGAGCCGGATTTTAGTTTTGGGGCTGTGATTGCCTTAATAAGTATTACTGTTATGTGGATTGGCGGAATAAAATTCACACACCTCATCTCTTTTGTATTAAGTTTCATACTTTTTTCATCTTTGATAATATTATCCTCACCATATAAAAGAGAGAGAGTGGCAACCTTTTTTAGTAATGGTGGAGATGTACAAAATGCAGGATATCAAATAACTCAATCTTTGATTACTCTTGGGAATGGAGGTTTTTGGGGACGCGGTCTTGGAGGTAGTATTGAGAAAAATCTATTTCTGCCAGATCCACACACAGATTTTGTGTTTTCCGTAACCGGAGAGGAATTTGGATTTATTGGTGCTTTTGCTCTCTTGGTGTTGTTTTTATTAATATTCCTGCGTGGAATACAAATTTCTTTAAAATCTCATGATGTTTTTACAAAATTACTCGGGGTCGGAATTTCTATCAGCATCTTTTTGAATGTACTGTTTAATATTGGAGTCGTGTGTAATATATTTCCTGTTACAGGACTGCCTCTCCCCTTTTTAAGTTATGGAGGTTCAGCGATGATCTATAATTTTGCTTGTGTAGGAATTATTTTAAATATTTCCAAAAAATCAAATCTAAGTACAAAAGGAATTTTCTAAGTGGATTTTACACAAAAAGATAAACTTAAAATTATTATAGCCGGTGGTGGTACTGGTGGGCATCTTTTCCCGGGTATAGCCTTGGTAGAAGAAATATTATCACGGTTTGAGGAAAAATGTAAAGTTGATATCCTATTTATTGGAACAAAACGAGGATTGGAATCACAAGTAATTCCAGCATTAGGTTATCAATTTCGCAGTATTTGGATAAGAGGTTTTCAAAGAGGCCGGACTTTGAGAGATATTTTAATAAACATTCCGTTTCCTTTCAGAGTAATTTCTAGCCTTATCAAATCTTTTTTTATAGTTAAATTTTTCAAGCCGGATTTCGCCATTGGTACCGGTGGATATTCATCAGGTCCGCCATTATATATTGCGGCAAAATTAAAAATTCCAATCTTTTTGCATGAACAAAATGTTTTTCCCGGAGTTACTACCCGACTTTTATCAAAATATACTGAGAATATCTATAGTTCTTATGAAGACACAAAAAAATATATAAATAAAACAAAATTTATTGGTACTCCTCTCAGGAAATCATTAAAAGTTGAAACAAGAGAAAAGGCATTACATTTTTTCAATTTAGAAACAGAAAGAAAAACAATATTTATGTTTGGAGGTAGTCAGGGTTCCAGAGCTTTAAATAATTTTCTTTATGATAACCTGGACAATTTAATAAAACAAAATAATTGCCAATTTATTTGGCAAACCGGGCGACCGGATTTTCATAAAATTAAAATCCGGTTTTCGGCAAATCCCTATGTCCATATCACACCGTTTATTCATGAAATGGGTATAGCCTATTCAGCAAGTGATTTAGTAATTTCCAGATCTGGTGCTCTAACCATTGCTGAATTATGTGATTTTGGGATTCCATCAATTCAGGTACCATTGCCCACAGCCGCCGGAAATCATCAGGAAATTAATGCCCGCATTTTGGAAAAAGCCGGAGCAGTAGTCGTAATTCTCCAAAGAGATTTAAATCAGGTCCAATTTCAAAAAGTTTTTTCCTCAATTATTGAAGATGATAAAATTTTAGAAAAAATGGCCAGTCAGGCTAAAAAATTTGCCAATACTGACTCAGCCAAATTAATTATAGATGATATTTTAAAAAATATAGATTGAAGTAAGATATTTAATAATTTGATTTTTAGAGGGATAATTAATTTAGGGTTCTCTGTGAATGGTAGGAATCAGACAAAAAATGGTTCAATACTAATTCATAAGAGTTAGCAACGCCAATACTAATCTTTCCGGAGAACCCTTGTTAATTAATAAAAATTTTAAAGAGATGAATTCAAAAAAGATAAAATATTACATATATGCCACATTGATTTTTAGTCTGCTGTTTGTTATAGTTCACTATTCAATTAAATGGTGTAATTTCAGAATGATTTTTAATTTACAATCAATAGAAATTACTGGTTGTACATTAACAACTCAGGAAGATATTCTCGAAGTCACCGGACTTAAAAAGGGTATTGATCTTAAAACGGTGATGCCTGAAACAATAAAATTGAAACTTGAAGCCTATCCATATATTAAAGCCGCAGTTGTAAGCAAACACTTTCCAGATAAATTACAAATTCAAATCAAAGAAAGAATTCCTATTTGTTTTGTTAATCATGGTAAATTGTCACTTGCAAATTCAGATGGAATTTTGTTACCATTACCAAATAATTATTTAAGAAGCGATCTACCGGTAATTTCCGGTTTTACTTCGGATTCAATTAATTATGTTTATGGTAAAGTAATTCAAAATCCAAAAATTATAAATTTAATAAATCTTTTAAATAAAACTATTTATAGGGCTCCAAATTTATATTCAGAAATTTCTGAAATAAAATTCCGCCAAAAGCAAAATGATTACATTGCTTTTAGCATTAATTCTGCTACTCCGATATATTTTGGCAAAGAAAATTTGAGTGAAAAGTTTAATATTCTGGCTCATTTCCAATATATAATTAAAGAGAAAAAACAATTTAAAGATTATCTCTACCTTGATTTACGCTGGAATAACCAGATAATTGCAAAAGAAAAACATTCATAGGGAACTATAATGAAATTAAATAATAAATACATTTCAAGTATAGATATCGGATCTTCTAAAATCACAACCTTAATAGCGGAAATTGCCCCGGAGTCAAAGATTCCCATAATTTTGGGATACGGAATCAGTGAATCAAATGGTGTTATTAACGGACAGGTGATAAATATTAATGAGACTACAGAAGCCATCAAAAAATCAGTAAAACTGGCTGAAGAGATGTCCGGATTAACAGTCACAAACTGCTATGCTACTATTAGTGGAGAACATATTAGGAGTATGCAAACTAATGGAAGAATTGCTATTTCAAGTGGATTAGGTACCGGATATGCAGGAGAATCACGGGAAATTGTAAAAGAAGATGTTGATCGAATTCTGGAAAATGCAAGTGCTCTACCGATGCCAATCGATCGGGATATTTTACATATTACCCCAATAAAATTTATTGTCGATGAACACGATAAACAACTTAATCCTATAGGATTAAGCGGCCGACACATGGAAGTAAAAGTTCACCTAACTACTTATAGCCGAACTGCCGCGGATAATCTTAGCCGCTGCATAAAAAATGTTGGAATTGAAGTTAACCGTTTTGTTCTACAATCAATAGCATCTGCATATGGCGCATTGGATAATAATGAAAAAAAATTAGGATCTGTACTAATTGATATAGGTAGCGGTACAACTGATATTATTGTCTATTATAATTCAGGAATTTATTATACCGGAGTTCTGAGTATCGGTGGGTATAGTGTTACAAATGATCTTGCATATTTACTTAGAATGCCTCTTGAAGATGCTGAATTGTTAAAAAAAGAATCCGGTTGTGCAATAAAAGATATGGCAGATATTAAAAAAGATATAAAAATAAAAGGATATGGCGGTAGATCGGCGAAAACTATTCCGGCAGTTACATTAGCCGAATATATAGAACCCAGAATCGAAGAAATAATGAAAGAGGTTTATACAGAATCACAAAAAGCAGACACACCAATATCTGAAACATTTTCAGTGGTATTAACCGGTGGTTGTACACTTTTACCCGGTGTTAAAGAATTAACCAATAAAATTTTTGAAAATAATGTTAGAATTGGCAGACCATTAGGTTTTAAAGGCTATGAGAGCGAATTAAATTCTCCCGAATTTACTGCTTCGATTGGCTTAGTAAAATATGCAATTAAAGAGGGAATCATAAATAAAAAATCTAAACCCTCTTCAAAAAATATTTTGAGATTTTTAAAAAATTTAATAGATAGATTTATTTAATCCCATTATGGAGGATAAAATGTTTTTCGAATTTGAAGATTTTTCTAACCAAAGAGCGAGAATTAAAGTTCTGGGTGTTGGTGGCGGCGGTGGAAATGCTGTTGATCGCATGATTAAATCAGGAATTGAAGGTGTTGAATTTATTGCCATAAATACTGATGCCCAGGATCTGGAAAAAAATAAAGCACCCGTTAAAATTCAAATTGGCAGGGAATTAACAAAAGGTCTTGGTGCCGGAGCGGTTTTAGATGTTGGGCGTAATGCAATTGCTGAAGATAAAGAAAAAACTATTGAAGTCCTACAAAATACTGATATGGTTTTTATAACTGCCGGAATGGGTGGTGGAACAGGAACCGGAGCAGCACCCATTGTTGCGGAAATTGCCAAATCTCAGGGATGTTTAACTATTGCAATTGTCACAAAACCATTCCTCTTTGAAGGTATCAAAAGAATGAGACGTGCCGAGCAGGGTATCAAAGAACTGAAAAAAAATGTTGATACATTAATAGTTATTCCAAATCAACAACTCCTGGGAATTGTTAGTGATAATACACCATTTGTAGATGCTTTTCAAAATGCTGACAGCGTATTATATCAGGCAACAAAAGGCATATCCGATTTAATTAATAAGCATGGAGTAATGAATCTTGATTTTGCTGATATCAAAACAATTATGAAAGATATGGGAGATGCAATAATGGGTACTGGTCTGGCTGCCGGCGAAGACCGGGCTACTCTTGCAGCTCAACTCGCAATTACCAGCCCACTTTTAAATGATATGAGTATTTGTGGAGCCAAAGGACTCCTAATCAATATCACAGGTGGGCCAAATCTGAATCTAAAAGAGGTGGAAACCGCCTGTCATATTATTGCTGAAGAAGCAGGCGATGAATCTGACACAATAATCGGAACTGTTATTGACCCGGAATTAGATGAAGAAATCATGATTACAGTAATAGCCACTGGTTTTAATTCTGACACAGAGCAAATAAAACAATATGAAAAGAAAAAATCTGAACCTATTCAAATACCAGAATCAACTTTAAAACCAATACAACCAATCACGACTACTGTAAAAGTAAAACCCGTTAAGGAAACCTATGAGGAATTGGAAAAAAAATTGATTAAGAAAGAAAACCCAAAACCAAAACAATCAGCACCAAAAACACAACTGGAAATACCAACCTTTATAAGAAATAGGTTAGCAGCCCAATAATAAATTTAAACCCCTAATAGTAGCAATTGCCTCCCTATTCCGGAGGCTTTTGCTTTTTTATTATAGTGAATAACTAAAAGCAACAATCAAAATATGGCTCTATGTGATTTATCGTGGGTAAAAGCTCTTTATGAAACAAAAAATTGATACACGCAGGCGAAATGATTTGGAAGGTCGGTAGTGAATGGAAATTTTAAAACCAGTTAAGCGTTTGTCATCAATTTTG
>JAOZSR010000029.1:35029-36508 GCA_029939575.1 Fidelibacterota bacterium | reverse complement strand
ACTTTTCATGTTGTTTTCTAAAACAGTAAAATGATTTTAAAAAATTATCAAAGGACTTACTAAAACCATTAAATGATTTTTTAAAGCAGTAAAATGATTAGTAGAATTTGTTGCATGACTTGTTAAAGTTGTCAAATGATTTTTTAAAGATGACGGAAGATTTGTTAAGATTGTTAATTGATTTTTTAAATTCCGCAAAGGACTTTCTGAAATTATCAAACAGCTTAATGGTTTTTAAAAATGATTAATTGAATCTTAAAAGGAGTTTTTATATTTGTTGGTTGCAGGTAATATTTATAAAATTTCTCTTTACATTGATAAATAATGATACTATATTAAAATAAATGGTTCTTTAATAAATATGCATTAATAAAAAGAGAAGCCCTCATATTTGAGGGCCTCACTTGATTACACAAAACCGTTGATAGTATCATGTTTCAGATGTGTCACCATCTGATGAGTTATCAGCGGTTTTTGTTGTTTTACCGTATTTTAGAGTATCCAGACCAAATTCAACGATCCGGGTATCTGTTTTACCGTAAAACGCATAGATGGAATCCCTCATGCGCCGCGCATATTTAATTGCAGCATCACGAGTGGAATACATCTTTTGGGTAGCGGATTCAGCCGCACCCATAGCCTGCTGCTGGAGAACCATTGCCTCGTTTAGAGCAGCCAGGGTAGTTGTTAATTCTTCAGCTGTAGGTCCGACTGGTGCAAAATCAGCTGAATACTTTTGCAACCCGCTTATCATCTGGCTGATTTGAGAAGCCAGAATTGCCGGTTTTTGGGATATCATTTTACTCATTTGATATCTCCTTTCTAAATTTGACACTTTTTGCCTTCTGCCATGGCCAGCGCCGTTAAACATATTCATTGGCAGAAATCTTTTACTGAAGATTCGGTTCGAATAGGAATAAGTCCAGAGTTATTTCAGAATTTATTTTCACATCTCCGTTTTCAAATAACAACATCTTGTATCTTGCTTAAGATTAAAAGAATATATTGTAACAAACAAGTAAAAAAACACAATATTTATAAAATGTATAAAATTGTGCGAAAAGTGCTTGGTTTTTGGCTAAAAATGCCTTATATTTTTTATATTAAGAAAGAGGGTTTGGAGTCATGCAAAAAATTTATTTGTTATTAAGGAAGGCCAGGGAAAGTAACGGTCTGACCCAAACAGAGTTAGGAAAGAAGATGGGGCTGTCCCGAGACACAATTGCCCGTCTTGAAACCAACACTCAAAAGGTCAAATTACAACATCTGCAAGAATACAGTAAGCACTGTGGAGTACCGATAAACAAATTTTTTGTACCCGATTTTGAGCATGAAAAACGATTTGTCTATATGCTACGGGCACAGACAAATGATGTTTTTACTGCAGAAATCCAACAGCAGTTTGAACAATGGTATAATCATTACAATGGTTTGTTAAGACAAAAAGGTTCAGAAAGTGATCAGATCAGTCAATTGCGT
>JAOZSR010000029.1:0-35019 GCA_029939575.1 Fidelibacterota bacterium | reverse complement strand
ATTTACATGATGATGGGGAAGCAACAGCCGAATGGTTAAGAGTTCGTTGGAGCATGGGCAATATGCCTTTGATGGATGTTGTTGACCTGCTGGAAGAATATGGTATTATGGTTACCGGGTTTGACTTTGAAAGTGATAAGATTTTTGGGATAGCAGGTAGGGAAGAAAGTGAGTTTCGATTTGGTATTGCGGTCAACACTGGAAATAATGTATCGATAGAAAAACAGCGTTTTTCCATCATTCATGAACTTGCACATATCATTACTGATACCAAACATACAGGTCCAAGTAAGATTGGAAAAGGTAAAAAGAAAGATCCCAGGGAGCGATTTGTTGATTCTTTCGCCGGTGCGTTTTTAGTTCCGGCAAAGGGATTGAAAAACCGATTGCAGATTATTGGCAATCCCGTACGTATAACAGATAATGTTCTATTTTATTTGAAGCGTCATTTTCGTGTCAGTTATATGGTTATTCTTTATCGCCTGAAGGAGATTGGTATGCTTAACAGTGATCAATTGCGTCAGAATTTTACCAGCGCTCGGTATAAATGGGGTAAAATGGAACCGCAGTCCCTAACAGAGCCGTTACATTTCGAACGTGAAGCGGTTTTATCAGGGGTTCTCTGACAGTATTTTCTAAAATCTGATTTCACTTTTTCTTGGAAGATCACCCATGTTTTTATTTTTTTTGGAGTGCATTAACCGTGTTAATGCAAAATATAGATCAAAGATCGTTAAAACTCTTATGTATTGTGGTAAAATTGAACCATTCCTCAAAATAGACTTGGATAATTAAGATGATAAAAATAATTGTTGACAAAATAAGTAAAAAATTGCTTACACAACTATGTAAACAGTATTTCAAACATTTTGTGAAGTTTGTTGAAGAACTAAAAATCAAAGATGAAATCAGAAGGATAGTAGAATTGAAACTATTATCACCGGACGAACAAATTAAATTAGATGAGTAAATGCCAATACATCATAAAAATATTTCGAAACGTTTTGCAACATTCCCGAAATTCCAGCAAATATTAATGATTTGTAATGAATTGAATCGTGCCGAATCTCAGAAAAAAAAATCAACACATTACAAAAAGCATATTGAATTAGCCCTTGAATTAATGGATTTTTTAATAGATGATTATGACAAATGGCATTTGTTATATAGAGAGATACTTCGTGCCCGTGAAATTATGGCCTCTTACTATATCTCGAATTCTCAAAGTACGACTAAACTTGTTAATAACATAATTAAATTGTGTCCGGAGTCTTATCTTCTCATGAATAAAAGAAAATAAATCTAATCAAATGTTTTAAAACATCAATCGACAGTCATCAATCCTCTATACATCTTTGATGAGATGTATATAAAATCAGTAAATCGCTTTCAGCGAATAAATGAACTCAATACATTACCGTGGGCAGTACAGTAATCCGATGTTAATCAAAGTCAATATAAATTCTCTATCAATGATAATTTCATTTCATTTTTTTTGATAGAGTTTACTTTTCGTCGTCCAAGAGCCCAATTATGTGTATATTTATGCCGGTAACCTCTTTTGCTTATATTACGATTGTGTTCACTCCTAATTATTGATTTGTGTACCCCTATCATATTTGTTATTTTAGTTTGTGTAAATTCGTTTTTTTCCATTATATAAAACATGTATCCTTATCTAAATGTAAGTTGTTTGTAATTATTCATTTTGGTTAAGTGTAATGAATAATATTATCTTACCTGATGACATTTCCCCTCGCTTTTTAAGAGAGGGGGTAGGGGGTGAGTTCATTCAATACATAATACCAATATTCTTAATGCCTTTATAGCAGAACTTCATGAATAATCCGAGTAAATTTACTATTATTTTGTGCAGACTTAACTCCAGTTTGAAAAAATGTCTGCAGTCAAGCCTGCTTTAGAAATTAAGAAATAATTTGACATTTAAATTTGTAAATCCTTATATTAATAATAAGATTTGTTTTTGGTTATATTTTATAAATAGTGCATATTTTTTTAAATAATGTTATTAAGGTAAAGGATAAAACTCAAATTTGAATAATGGGAAAAATTGTAAAATACTATAATCTTTGTGATTTGTATCAATTATTATTTACACACTTTGTTTTTTAATTAAAAATATATTAAAATTGCTATTATGATTGATCGTTACAATAAAATACTTTTACCGCTTTTTTATATTTTTGATATATTCATTGTTCTTGGATCTTTTCTAATTTCCTATTATGCCAAATTTGGAGATTTTTTTTATTTCTATCCATCAACCTATTTTAGTTTACTTATTTATGTTTTTATTATTTGGGCTTTATCGTCATTAATTTTTAAAACCTATGAAGAAAAACAGGCTCATGATCTTCAATTTCATATATTTAAACTTTTTTTGTCGCAATCTATCATGTTGTTATTTATTTTTATGTATATTGTGGCAACTAAGGGTAATTTTTCTCGCGAATTCATAGCTTTGTTTTTGATTTTACAATTAATTTTAATTACTGGAATTCATGTAATTAGAAGAAATGTTATAGTCTGGTGGCGGAAAAAGGGCAGGAATTATAAAAAGTTAATTGTACTTGGTAAACTGGAACCTAATGGGGACAATAAGTATTGGGATTTTAATAATCCTGAGTATGGTTACCGGGTGGAAGATACTATTCAATATTCAGATTGGGTTGTTAATTATGCCGAATTACTTGAAAATACACTGCAGGGAAAAGAATTTGATGAATTACTGATTGTATCTCCCGCAACCCTTGGAAATCAAATTGAGTCTGTAATTCATGTTGCAGAAGATCATGGCCTAAGAGTAATGGTTATTCCAAAATTTATGAGAACTTATACTGATAGAGTTTTTATAGATTATATTAATGGAAAGCCCATAATGAGTATTCGCAATGAACCTCTCAAGTTATTGCATAAGAGAATAATTAAACGGGCTTTTGATATTGTATTTTCTTCTGTTGTAATAGTTTTATTCTATTGGTGGTTTAGGTTGTTAGTTGGTGTGTTTATTAAGCTTAGTTCAGAAGGGCCAGTTGTGTTTAAACAAAAACGGGTCGGTGTTGATGGAAAAGAATTTTTATGCTATAAATTCAGAACAATGAAGCAAAATGGAAAAGATCACGCAGCTGCAGAAAACGGTTTTGGAGATATTACCCGCGAATCTGATTCAAGGATTACATGGATTGGTAAACTTTTACGAAAAACCAATTTAGATGAACTACCCCAGTTTTTAAATGTATTAAAAGGTGAAATGTCTGTAGTAGGCCCAAGACCCCATATGATTCAGGAAGATTTAGAAATCCGTAAAAAAGTATCAAAATACCGTGTCAGGAATTTTGTAAAGCCCGGCATTACAGGCTGGGCCCAGGTTAATGGGTATCGTGGTGGAACTGATGACCTGAAACTCATGAAGAAACGTACAAATTTTGATATTTTTTATGTAGAACGTTGGACTTTTATGCTGGATTTAAAAATTGTTTGGAATACTTTTTGGCAGATGATTCGATTCAATGTTCCAAATGCATATTGATGTTTATTTATTTATATTTTTAAAAACCCCTGATTTCAGGGGTTTTTTTGTTTTTAGACTGAAAAATAATCAAGTATAAATGACAACTATTTATCATTTATTCACTCTTATTATAGTCCTCTTTATTTGTAAATGAAAAAAGGCAACAATTTGAATTGTTGTTTACTGAGTGGAATAAAGAGCTCTGGAGAAAAAAAATGAATTGTTTCTGTTAAGAAATTATAGTTAGGAGTGGTTTACTTATGTCAAAGAAAAAGATTATACTTGGATCGATTGCTTTATTGATAATTATCAGTATTATTATTGTAGTTATAATTAAAAAGAAAGAAGTACATTCTGTTACAATTCAAACTGAGAAAGTTAAAAAACAGAAGATTGTTGAGAAAGTGACTGCTACGGGTAGAATTCAACCAAAAACCCAGGTGAAAATTAGTGCAGATGTGGCAGCAAAAATAATTAAAATGGACGTAAAAGAAGGCGATTTTGTTAATGAAGGTGATTTTTTACTCCAACTTGACAGGGAACGATTTTTAGCATCTGTTGAAAGTGCAGAAGCAAATTTAAGAGCAGTGAAAGCCAGTGCTGATGTATATAAAGAAAATATGGGAAAAACAGAAAAAGATTACAAGCGGACTAAAATGTTGTATGAAAAAAAACTTGAATCCAAGGCTGTTTATGAACAGGTTTACGCTATTGCCCAGGTAGAAAAAGCCAGATACAAGTCAGCATTGGAGCAGGTTGAGCAAGCAAAAGCATCTCTGAAACAGGCACAGGATGCTTTGTCTAAAACTAGTATTTACGCTCCTATGACTGGTACAATCAGTGAATTGAATAAGGAGGTTGGAGAAATTGCACTTGGCTCACAATTTCAGGAAGATGTAATTATGGTAATATCCGATCTGTCAGTAATGGAAGCGGTGGTAAGCGTAGATGAAAATGATATTGTATCAATTGAGTTGTCTGATAGTGCAAATATTGAGGTGGATGCTCTTCCGGAAACCATATACAAAGGTTTGGTTTCAGAAATCGCTAACAGTGCAACAATTACAGGACAGGGAAGTGCGAGTCAGAAAACAGAATTTGAAGTAAAAATTATTATTTTGAATCCCGGAATGAATCTTAGACCCGGGATGACTGCAAGTAGTGATATTGTAACAAAAGTATGTGAAAATGTACTTGGAGTGCCAATCCAAAGTGTTACTTTGAAAACAAAGGAAAATCTTACTCTATCAAATAAAATTGATTCAACTATAACTGTAGATATACCTGATTATAATTTTGATAAAGAGGGATTTGTGCAGGTAGTATTCTTAGTTAAAGACAATAAAGTTATTGCTAAGCAAGTAGATACCGGTATTCAGGGCGAAGATAATATTCAAATAATTGAAGGACTTGAAGAAAACGATGAAGTTGTAACCGGAAGTTTTCGCGCTATTAGTCAGGAATTAAAAAATCTCACAGTAGTTAAGGTTGAAAATAAAAATAATGAGTAATTTTTTGGTTTATAATTTACTTGCACAGAGGCTAAAATTGAATCTCAGAATGCAAAAAAGAATTAAAGTTCAGGAATAATATATGAGAACCATTCTAGAAAAAATTGAATCTTTAAAAATTGCATTTGCAGCAATTAAATCAAATAAAAGCAGGGCTATTTTAACAACTCTTGGAATTGTGATTGGTATTGTGGCGGTAACAACTACAATGACAACAGCGAATAGTCTTGTAAATAATTTTAAGGAAAGTGCGGCTGCCATTGGCACAGATGTTTATTATGTATCCAGAATGCCATGGATTTTTACTGGTAACTTTGCTGACTTTCGGAACCGTCAAATTTTAACATTTAAACAGGGTGAAAAATTAAAAAATGAACTAACGACTGCCAAAGCAGTTATTCCCTCTACAGGTGATGGTCTGGATATTAAATATCAATCCAGGATTATGGGGCGGGTTCCAGTAATTGGTACAACAGAACAGCAGGTTCAGATTATGGATGCTTATCCTAAATATGGACGATTTATTACATCTCTTGATGTGCAATATAAGAAATTTGTATGTGTAATTGGGGCTGAAATCAAAGAGGAGATTTTTAAAAATGTAGATCCTCTGAATAAGGATTTGAAAATCGGACGATATAAATTTAGAATTATTGGTGTAATGGAAAAAAGAGGTAGTGCAGGTAATTTTGGGGGACCGAATTTTGACAGGCAAATTTTTGTCCCGATTTCTGCTTTTATAAAAGCTTATGGCGGATTCAATCGTCAATTTGATATTGCAGTAAAAGTACCTGATCAGGCTGATATGGAAAATTTTAAGTATGAAATTATTGGTCAGATGCGACAAATCAGAAAATTGAAACCAAACCAAAAAGATGATTTCTCAATTAATTCATTAGATTCTCTTATGAATGCATTTAACAGTATTATGGGAGTGGTTGTTCTGATAGGATTACTTATTACAAGTATTTCACTGTTTGTTGGGGCGATTGGGGTAATGAATATCATGTTTGTATCTGTTACTGAACGTACCCGAGAAATTGGAATTCGAAAGGCGATTGGTGCAAAAAGCCGAACAATATTAACTCAATTTTTATTCGAATCATCAGCTATTTGTTTGATTGGTGGTTTTGTCGGATTAGGATTGTCTTTTGGGATTGCAAAAATTATTGATACTTTCCTAATGCCGGCTTCCGTTTCTATTCCGGTTGCTCTGATTAGTATTTTCATTTCAATATTAGTTGGTGTTTTATCCGGTTTAATACCAGCATTAAAAGCAGCAAGATTAAATCCAATAGATGCATTACATTATGAATAATTATATTAAACCAAATAAGGAACATATGTTGTCTGATAACAGTTTTTCTGACTTGACTTTGCATCATGTTAATTGTTACAATTAAAGGAAAATCATGAGATTTATTGAAGCATTCAAAATGGCATTAGTAGCAATCATGATGAATAAATTGCGTTCAATTTTAACCTTGGTAGGAATTATTGCCGGGGTTGCATCTATTGTGGCAGTTATGACTGGAATTTCTGTCATACAGAGTGCAATGGAGAAGGAATTAAGTGTATTGGGAACAACGACTTTCCAGGTTCAAAAATGGGCAAGTGGTGGTCCAATCAGTGAAGAAGAGAGAAGAAAAATTGCCGATCGTCGTCCTTTAAGTGTTGAACATGCTGATGCAATTCGTGAACTGGTTGAAAGTGTTGATTTGGTTGGCGCAGAACTTTGGGGATATCAACGTGTTTTACAATATCGAAATATTAAAACAGAACCAAATATTCAAATGTGTGGCGGTACTCCGGAATACAGTCCAAATAATACTCATTATATTGAATTTGGACGAACAATTTCTCACGAAGATGTTAAAGTTGGACGTAGTGTTGTAGTATTAGGCCATAGAGTTGCAAGGGAACTATTTCCCTGGACAGATCCTATTAATAAAAAAATTAAAATTGATGGGCGAAGATTTAAAGTTATTGGTGTCTTTGAAGAAAAAAAATCTGCAATGGGTGGTAATTTTGATAATTATACACTTATCCCAATTACATTATTTAAAAGGATTTATGGAAGATATCGAGAGGATGGAAGACGACATTCTGTAAATATTACAGTTAATGCTAAATCTACTGAACTCCTGGAGGATGCTATAGCCAAAACGCGTCTTGTAATGCGTATTGAACGTGGTCTTAAACCTAATGAAGAAGATGATTTTACAATTTATACTAATCAGAGCAATATTGATACTTTTAATGATGTTACTGGTGGAGTGAAAATTGGGGCTTTCATAATTGGTATTGTTGCACTTATAGTTGCTGGAATTGGAATTATGAATATTATGCTGGTATCTATAACAGAAAGAACAAAAGAAATAGGACTCAGGAAAGCATTAGGTGCCAAACGTAAAAATATACTTACCCAATTTTTGCTTGAAGCAATTATTTTGACAAATATTGGTGGTTTTTTTGGGGTGTTGGTTGGATTTGGACTTGGGAATATTGTTAGCCTGGTAACTCCTTTTAACGCACATGTTCCTCTTCAATGGATTCTTGGTGGATTAATCTTTTGTACTTCAGTAGGTATAGTTTTTGGCTTATGGCCGGCAATGATTGCATCAAAGTTGGATCCTATTGAGTCTCTTCGATTTGAATAATTTATACAGTAATTCATTCATTTAATTAAAACTTAAAATTTTATAAAAATAATTGTATTTTTTCCTGCTATTGGTTAATATTCCGCTGTTATAATTTAAAAAACTAAAACGAATTAAAGTAATAATATAAATACAAATAGTAATGCAAAAAAACAAGGATTGATTTATGAAAAAAATAGGAATAGTCACTAGTGGCGGTGATTGTGGCGGATTAAATGCTGTAATAAAAGGTGCGGCTATGGCTGCTTTGAAACGTGGAAGCCTTTGTTATGTAATTCCAAATGGTTATGCCGGCCTTTATAATCTTATAGATTTTAAGGAACTGGTTGAATTAAATCTAAGCAGATTGACAACCCTGGAAGCTGGTATTGCTGGCTCTGAAGCCGGACACTCTCGTGTAAAAATAAAGAAAATTAATGATCCGGAAAAATATCAACGTATCAAAAGAGGAATGGAGAAATTTGCTCTTGACGGATTAGTAATTAGTGGGGGTGATGATACCGGAAGTGTAATTATAGATTTAACTAATCAGGGAATTAAATGTATTCATGCACCCAAGACTATGGATTTGGATCTTCAAACATATTCTGTTGGCGGTGATTCCACTGTTAGTCGTATTGCCACTTTTGCACGGGATCTAAAAACTACCGGCCGTACTCATAATCGGATTGTCGTTGTTGAGGTTTTTGGACGATATGCAGGTCATACTGCTTTTCGTGGTGGGATTGCTGCTGAAGCAGATGCGATTTTAATTCCAGAAATTGAAGTAGATTTTGATGTAGTTTATAAACATCTGAAAGAGCTATTTTTTACCAGGCTTCGGGCAAGTGATGTGACTGCAGGTACATATTCAATTATTGTGGCAGAAGGTATGAAAGATGTTAGTGGCTCTGATATTGTTGATGATACTGCCGGTGTCGATGCTTTTGGTCATAAACGTCTTGCCGGTGCCGGAAAATATGTATGCCAGGAACTGACAAAGCGATTAAAGGCTGATCCTGAAATTAAAGATTTAATGCATGAGTTTGGTTTATTTGTTGAGGGATTGTATGAAGTACCGGAAATTCGTTCAGTAACACCTGGACATCTCGTAAGAAGTGGGCAAACATCAGCTTATGATGTGAATTTTGGTATTGAAGCCGGTGCAGCTGCAACTAATCTCTTGATGGATGGAAAAACCGGTGTTACAGTATCTAATGTATTCGGGAGAACCATTAATTATATGAAAACAGAAGATGCGATTAAACAGCGTTTTGTAGATAACGATCAAATCAAATTCCATGAGCATCTGGGTATTTGCTTTGGCCGTGAGGTAACGAATTTAGATTTAGAATATAAATGCATAGAGACACAACCTAATCGTCATCTCTAAAAAAATGTTAAAGACCGAAAGAATTTTTGCTTTCGGTCTTTTTTTTGTTTCAAAATTAAAAAGGCCGATTTTAATATAACCGGCCTTTTTGAATAATTAATATGTTTTTTGTTATCTTAAACTTTTTGCTATAGCTCTATATTCTTCAGCTTCATCTTTTTTTCCTTGATTATACAAGGCTTTCCAAAGTATTTCATATCCAATGGCTTTGTCGGGTTCAATTTCGATATATTTGTTGGAATATTCTTCCGCCATTACCCAATCTTTTGAATTAAATGTTGTTTGGGCAATTCGAATAATTACTTCCGGATCATCAGGATGATCTGCGATAACTTTTTCAAATTCAAAAATTGCTGATTCAAGATCGCCTAATTGTACATAAATCTGAGCCATAATAAATCTCAAATCAGTATTAAAAGGATCATCTTCTAACAGAATCTTGATTTTTTCCATTGCTTTGTCATATTCTTTAATTTCTGTCAAAAACTGAACCTGGAGTCCTTTTAAACCAGCTGATTCATCGGGATGATCTGCAATAATATCATCCAGTTTTTGTAATGTTTCCTCGTAACGATCGGGAACCCATAAAGTCTGAATATAATACAACATTATTTCTTTATCGAATATTTCATTGTCAATTGCCATTTCAGCATATTTCTGAACATTTAGACTATCTTTTAACAGATAGTAACATTTTACAATACCATTAAAAGTTTCTCTCTTTGCTTGAATTGACAGGGCTCTGTCAAATTCTTTGCCAGAAATTTTTAGTAATGAGTCCTTGTCACTTTCCATTATAGAATTGAGTGCATCATTAAAGTAATTTGCGGCATCAGTATGAATGGCACCCCAGATTCTTGTAATTTCATTTTCAGCTTTTGCTTTGAATGCAGGGCTTTTTTTACATCTATTCAATGCAGTTTTTGCTTTTTCATAATCTTCATTTGGAATGTAAATAGCAGTAGCAAGTAGCCAATAAATTTCTGGATTATCCGGATATAAGTCTTTTGCTTTTTCTAATTGCTCTTCAGCGGCCTTTGCGTTGTCCTGTTGAAGATAAACTTTTGCTGATGTGATTTCCGGTGGAGTGCACGCAGAAAGGAAAAGTATACAAATTGTTAAAGTTAAAAAGAATAAAGTGGTTTTTTTCATCCTAGTTCTCCTTGTTAAATAATTATTCATAAATCCTGTTAATTTATAAAACCAATTACCAGATTCCAAGAATCTTATTTAAAAAAATTGTATGGAGGGTAATTAATTCCTTTTTCAGTAATAATACCGGTTATTAATTTTGCTGGAGTTACATCAAATGCCGGAGATATCGTTTTGCAATTAATAGGTGCTATTTGTTGTGAACCAATCCTACTTAGTTCACTTCCTTTTCTCTCCTCGATAATAATATGTGAACCTTTTTTAGTTAATTTGTCAATTGTAGAAGTTGGAGCAGCGATATAAAAATCAATTCCATGGAAATGAGCTAATATTGCTAATCCATAAGTGCCTATCTTGTTTGCTGTGTCTCCATTGGCTGCAATCCTGTCTGCTCCAACAATTACCATTTTAATGGATTTATTCCTCATCAGATAGGCAGCCATATTATCAGTACATAGGGTGCAGGGAATTTTTTCTTCCATTAATTCCCAGGCTGTAAGTCTTGCTCCCTGGAGTAGTGGACGGGTTTCATCAACAAAAATGTGAGGTTTTTTTCCATTTTGAAAGGCTCTGATAATCACTCCAAGTGCGGTTCCAAGGCCGCCAGTTGCAAGTCCGCCTGTATTGCAATGGGTTAAAACTGCACCTTTCTCAGGTACTATTTCATATCCGTTTTTAGCAATAGATTCACACATGGCAATATCTTGAGAATGAATATTCTTTGATTCCTGCAACATTAAATTCCAGATTTTATCTACTGACAAGAAATTATTTGCCTTTGCCAATTTACATACTCTATCAATTCCCCAGGCTAAATTTACAGCGGTTGGTCGTGTATCAATTAATTCTGAAGAAATAATTTCCATCTGTTTAAAAAACGATGTTTTATTTTCATTAATGAATTTTTGTAAGCCAATTGTCAGACCATAAGCTCCGGCAATTCCCAAAGCAGGTGCTCCTCTGATTGACAATCTTTTAATAGCCTTTGCCATATCAATATGATCTTTGATTTTAATTAATTTATATTTTGTTGGAAGTAAGGTCTGATCAACAATATATAGTTGATTGTCTTTAAAAAAAATTGGTTTTATCATAGATTAGCTGCCATTTAAGGTTTAGAAGAATTATATTGTTACTAAATCATGTAATTTTTGAAATCTGTTTTTTATTTCATTCTCATTGATGTTTAGAAGCCCATCTATACTAAAATGCTCTACACAGACTGAACCCATAATTGCACCATATACAAGAGCCTTTTTGAGAGAGTTAAAATCAAAATTTTCACATGTTGCCAAATATCCAATCATTCCGCCAGCAAAACAATCACCGGCTCCGGTAGGATCAGTTGGCTGTAATACAGGAAATGCGGGTACATAAAACAGATTGCTTTGATGGCTGAGATATGCACCATGTTCACCTTTTTTTATGACAACATATTTAATACCAAGAGAATGGAGATTCTGCAGTCCCTTTAATAAATTTAATTCTCCTGTTAATTCCCTTAATTCAGTGTCATTGATTAATAAAAGATCAATTTTTTGTAAAACTTTGAGTAAATCCTTTTTGGCAGTATTAATCCAAAGATTCATTGTATCAAGTGCCACGAAGGAAGGTTTTTTCATATTATTCAATACATCAATTTGTAATGCTGGCTGGATGTTACCAAGAAATACAATAGGAGTCTCTTTATAGGAGTCAGGAATATTGGGTTTAAAATCAGCGAAAAGATTTAAATCTGTATATAATGTATCCCGAAAATTGATATCTTCATGATATTTCCCACCCCATCGAAATGTTTTTCCCTCTTTGATTTCCAGACCATCAATATCTATTTCATAATTTTTTAATAAGTCTATGGCATCCTGCGGATAGTCAGATCCGGCAATGCCAACAATACGAACATTAGTAAAATATGAGGCACTTAAAGAAAAATATATAGCAGAACCGCCTAATGCATTGTTTCGTTTTCCAAAAGGGGTCTCAACATCATCAAAAGCAACTGATCCAATAACAAGTGTGGGTTGTTTCATTTTTTTCCTCATTTAATTAATTTTCAAATTTGCTAAATAAATTACAATAATCTGGAATTGTTTTCAATATTCTTTTAATTTTTATTAATTTCTATTATGAAGTATTTTTATTGTTATAATTGTGGTAACAGAATAAAATACAGAGATATAGATAGTATTTCGCGTGGCTATTGTGAAAATTGTGATATTATTTTTTATGAAAATCCCATTCCCTCAGTAGCAATTATTGCGGAAAATCAAAGACGAGAAATTTTATTGGTAAAAAGGAATGTAAGACCAGGAATTGGGAAATGGTGCCTGCCGGGTGGATTTATTGAAAAGGGAGAAAAAGTAGAAGAGTCTGTCCATAGAGAATTACAGGAGGAGACCGGATTATTGTGCAAATTTCCAAAATTATTTAGTGTAAATTCCATTAATAATGGATACTATGGAGATATTATTTTAATTACCTATTCGGTTACTTTGGAAAATTTCAATATTTGTGCCGGCGATGATGCATGTGACGCTGGTTTTTTCTCGCTTGATTTAAAACCGGAGATTGCCTTTGATTTACATAATGATTTAATAAATAAATGGTATGTTCAAAATTCTAAATAAAAAAGAGTAGATTATGAAAAATGGAATATTAGTTGGTATGAGTGGTGGCGTTGACAGTTCGGTTGCAGCCTATCTATTGAAACAATCAGGTTATATTCCAATAGGCTTGACGTTGAAGATTTGGAATGCCAAGGGTGAAAAAGAGTTCGAAGTAGCCAAAAAAGCAAATCGAATTTGTGATATATTAAAAATTCAATTTAAAATGGCTGATGTTGAGCAGGAATTTAAAAATACTATAGTTAATGATTTTATTAATGGATATTTTTCCGGAACGACACCAAATCCATGTGTTTTATGTAATCCTATAATTAAATTTCATAAGTTATTTGAAATTGCCAGAGAAATGAATATCGAAAAAATTGCTACTGGACATTATTCAAGAGTTTTTTATAATCAAGAGAATAATAGATTTGTGTTAAAAAAGGGAAAAGATCTGAAAAAAGACCAATCTTATTTTTTATGGCAATTACCCCAGAAATATTTAAGTGTTATTAATTTTCCCTTAGGAGAAATTAGTAAAGAAGAGGTGAAAAAAAATGCAGTTGAGCAAGGATTGATTTTCGGAAAAATAAAGGAAAGCCAGGATATTTGCTTTATTCCAAATAACAATTATCGTGAATTTTTAAAAGAGTATTGTCCTGATCAAATTCAGTCAATTAAAGAGGGTGATATTGTCGATGAGTCAGGAAAAGTGCTTGGGAAGCATAATGGGTATTATAATTTTACAATAGGCCAGAGAAAGGGATTTGGGATTGGATTCGGAGAGCCGAAATATGTTAAAAAGATTGATTCAATTAATAATCGTATAATTATATGTGGAAAAAATAATAGGCAGAATTCGGGACTGGTACTAACGAATATCAATTGGGTTAGCCTCGAAAAACAGGAGAAAATTGAAGGCATAATCCATATTCGCTATAATCATAAAGGTGTAAAATGTAGAGCCAAATATTTTGGAAATAAAATGATAGTTCATTTTGAGGAACCTCAAAATTCAGTTGCTCCCGGACAGTCGGCAGTCTTATATCAAAATGACATGTTGATTTTTGGTGGTATTATTGAGGATTCTTTATAAATTTAAAGGTTGTTGGTTTTTTTTGAAAAATATTTAATTATTTAGAGAGCTTTTGTGGAAAGAAGTCATTGTTTGCACTATTTGTAAAATAATGAATAATAGTGCCGCAGAAGACAAGTCGGGTTGTCACTTACCTATAGCCGGAAGAAATGAATAATTAAAAAAAGGAATATAATGAAGGATAAAATAAGAATAGGAAATATCTTAAAAATGAAAGCTGTTGGGAAGAAAATATCAGCACTTACAGCTTATGATTTTACATTTTCTTATTTACTTGATCAGTCGGGAATTGATATTATTTTGGTCGGTGATTCCTGTGGCAATGTTTGTGCCGGTTATGAAACAACTATACCGGTTACAATGGATGAAATGATTTATCATTGTAAATCTGTAAAAAGGGGTGTGAAAAGAGCATTGCTGGTAGGCGATATGCCATTTATGTCATATCAGGCAAGCGAGGAAGACGGTTTAAGAAATGCTGGCCGCTTAATCAAAGAAGGTGGAGTTGAGGCTGTTAAGTTAGAAGGTGGCAAACCTATATGTCGGATCATAGAAAAAATTGTGGATGTTGGAATTCCTGTTATGGGGCACTTGGGTTTGACTCCGCAAAGTGTACATGGATATGGTGGTTATAGTGTCAGGGGTAAAAGAACTAAAGAAGCTGATCAAATTAAGAGTGATGCTCTTGCGCTGCAGAAAGCAGGAGTTTTTGCAATTGTTTTAGAGAAAATTCCCAGCCATTTAGCAAAAGAAATTTCCAAGGAATTGGATATCCCTACGATTGGAATTGGGGCTGGAAAATATTGCGACGGACAGATTTTAGTTACTTATGATATGCTGGGTTTGTTTGATAAAATGAATTTAAAATTTGTCAGAAATTATGGAAATTTAGCAGAAGAAATTCGTAGTAGTGTAAAACAATATATTGAAGATGTACAGACTGAGAATTTCCCCTCTGCAAATGAAAGTTATTGATAGAATATGGATGTTATAAGTAAGATTGATGTTATTAGGGAACAACTTAATACCTATAGAAAAGCAGGGAAGAAAATCGGATTAGTACCAACTATGGGATATTTTCACCAGGGACATCTGTCATTAATGGAAATAGCCCGTCAAAAATGTGATGTGGTGGTAACCAGCCTGTTTGTTAATCCCACTCAGTTTGCGCCAGGAGAGGATTTTGAAACATATCCAAAAAATCTTACCAGGGATCAGGAACTGGCAAAGAATCAGGGTGTTGATATTCTTTTCGTTCCTACAGAAAAATTGCTCTATCCGGAACCATTTTTTACTTATGTAATTTCAGAAAAATTATCAAAAGTATTATGCGGAAACAAGCGAACAAACCATTTTAGAGGAGTAACGACAATTGTCGCCAAACTGTTTAATATTGTTCAGCCTGATATTGCTGTTTTTGGGCAAAAGGATTATCAACAGGCGATAATTATTCAAAAAATGGTAGAAGATTTGAACTTTCCTATAGAAATAATAGTAGCTCCTATTGTCCGTGAAAAAGATGGTCTGGCTATGAGTTCCAGAAATACTTATCTTACAAAAGAGCAGAGGAAGCAGGCTCCTGTAATTTTCAAAGCCCTGTCCAGAGCTCAGGAACTTTTTCAATCAGGCGAAACAAATGCAAAAATTATCCATGCTTTGATCAATGAAACTATTAAATCTTCTTCTTTAGCGAAAATTGAATACATTGAAATTGTCAATGCAAAAAATTTAAAAAAAGATTTAAACATAATTCCAGGAACATTTGTAGCTGTTGCCGTGTATTATGGAAAGACAAGGTTAATTGACAATCTTAGGTTTGAATAATAGTAATGTTTGATTTGTATTACTTTGTAGAATCTATTGAATTGGTAATGTAAAGCATAGTTTATAAACAGGGCGGTTGGATTATTTTTTAATTAATTAAATGATTTTATCTCGATTTTAGTCTTGACAAAATCAAAGAAATAAGTTAAAATGACATGTGCGAAAGTATAAGTTTAATTAGGTGAAATTATGAATAAACAAATCATTAAATTTATTTTAGTTCTTTTTATTTTTATACCATGTTTGGTTGTTAATGCACAACTAAAAAGTCAGATGAATATCGGCACTTCGGTTGAGAGAGAAATCCAGGTTCCGGGGATGGGACATACAAGTCTGGATTTAAACCTTTTTGATCCGGCCAGGTTTTCAATGAATCATTCCTATAGCCTCTCCATGAGTTCTTTTGGTAATTCAAATTCTTCCATTGGCATGTATATAAATAATATGAGTTATGTTTTTTCAGATAAATTATTGTTAAACGCTCGTGTAGGATTTGCTCATGATCCTTTACAAATGGGTAATCCGGGACAAAATATGAATATGAACATGATGGATAATTTAGTTTATGGTGCTGATTTGACATTTCGTCCAAAAGAAAATGTAGTTTTCCATCTCAGTTTTGATAAACGGCCCTATTCATTATATAATAATTATGGTTATGGAATGGGGTATAGAAATAACTATGGTATTTCACCCTATGGATATCGATATATTTTAAATAGATAATGGCGAACAAGAAATCAAAATTAAGAGGAAGAAATAATTTTATGAGGAATCCTGACATTCAAAAATGGCTTTTTAACATTGCTATATTCAGTCTTGCAGTAGTTATTCTTGGTTTTATGTTTTCAACCGGGAAAAGAATTGTTAAAAATCCTCAAAAAATCCAATTATCCCGTGTAGATGATGCTCCTTTAGTGGAGAAGCCCTATTCGTATATTGTATTAGAGGTTTTAAATGGATGCGGAGTTACCGGATTGGCGCAGGAATTCACAAATTATTTAAGGCAGCAGGGATTTGATGTAATTTATACAAGTAACGCCGAGAACACAAATTTTTTGGAAACAAAGATAATAGAACGGGTAGAGCGTACTGATAAAAGCAAGATTGTTCTTTCTGTTTTAGAATTAGATGAGCAAAAATTAGAACATGAAGAAGATCCGTCTCGTCAGGCTGATTTTACATTAATAATAGGGAAAGACTACAAAACATTGGATGTCTATTCAAAAATTTTAAAAATTAAAGAGAAATTATAAACAAATATGACAGAATCAACAAGCACAACAGATAAGCAATTAATATATTCTTTAGTAAAAAAGGCAGCGCAGGCGGCTTTAGACATGAAAGCCAGAGATATTGTGATCTTGGATTTACGGGATATCACATCAATGACAGATTTTTTTATAATCTGTACCGGTGATATAGACCTGCATGTCAAATCGATTGCTGATGAAATAAAAAGACAGTTAAAAAAAGATATAAAGCCCTGGCATATTGAAGGCTATAATAATCAGGAATGGATTTTACTTGATTTTTTTGATTTTGTAATTCATGTTTTTCAGGAGGAAAAGCGTGAATACTATAATCTCGATAAATTATGGGCTGATGCACCGGTAGAAAAAATAGAATAAGGTTTTAGACCACTCCCACTTCTTCCAGGTTTTATTTATCAAATATTTCATTTGAAAAAAAGGTAAATTTAAAAAATAATAACCATGAATTTTGACTTTAATAAATCAAAGTAATGAGGTAATTAATGATAAGTAATATACGTGATATTTTAGAAAATGCACTCGCTTCTCTTGATATTAAATATGATAATCAAATTCACGTAGAAAGAACCAAACGAGTTGAATTTGGCCATTTTTCGACCAACTTGCCACTTGTTTTAACAAAACTTCTTAGACAGCCACCACTGAAAATTGCAGAGAAACTTAGTGAGAAAATAAAGCTTCCTGATAGCATCGATAAAATTGAAATTAAACCTCCGGGATTTATTAATTTTTTTCTTTCACCGGCCACTTTGCAGAATTTTATCCCGGAAATTTTAGAGCGGAATGAAAAATACGGTAGTTCCGATTTTGGAAAAAAACAGCAAGTACTTGTCGAATTTGTTAGTGCTAATCCGACTGGCCCATTAACTGTAGGACATGGACGTCAGGCTGTTTTAGGTGATACGATTGCAAGAATATTAGAATGGAATGGATATAAGGTAGAACGGGAATATTATTATAATGATGCTGGTCGCCAGATGCGAATTTTGGGAGAATCAACTTTTGTTCGATACAGGCAATTACTCGGTTTTGATGATGAACTTGGTGAGGAGCATTACCAGGGCGAGTATATAAAGGACATTGCTTCCGAACTGGTTGAGAAATATGGAAATAAGTTTCAGGATGATTGTGATAATGAAATTTTTAAAAATTCAGCTGAGGCAGCAGTTTTTAAAGATATTAAAGCTACCTTAAAGAAGTTAGCCATTCATTTTGATTGTTTTTATAATGAAAAAAGTTTATATGATAGTGGGAAAATAGAATCAGTCTTAAAAGATCTTAAAGAAAAGAACGCAACTTATGAAAAAGATGGTGCGATTTGGTTTAAAGGTAGTGAATTTGGAGCAAATTCTGATCGGGTACTTTGGAAAAGTGTAGCCGATGAGGCGACATACAGGTTGCCTGATATTGCCTACCATATAACCAAATATATGCGGAAATATGATTTAATTATTGATGTGTTTGGAGCTGATCATCATGGAACATATCCCGATGTCATAGCGGGCCTGAAAGCCCTGGGATATGATATTGAAAAAATTAAAGTGGTAATTCACCAGTTTGTCACTTTAACCCAGGGCGGTCAAAAAATTAAAATGTCCACAAGAAAAGCCACTTATGTCACTTTAGATGAATTGACTAATGAAATTGGGAAAGACGTTGTCCGATACTTTTTTATAATGCGTGGAGCAAATAGTCATCTTAATTTTGATTTAGAATTAGCAAAAGCAGAGGGCGATGAAAATCCGGTTTTTTATCTTCAATATGCTCATGCCCGAATTTGTAGCATTTTGCGAAAAGCAGAAAATCGGAATATTGAACCAGATAGTCAAAATTTATCTCTGCTAACTGAACCGGAATCTCTGAACCTCTTAAATATTCTTAGTGAATTTGGTGAAATTTGTCAACTTGCAGCAAATTCTCTTGAGCCTCAGCAGATAATTACTTATCTTCAAAAAATGGCAACCGCTTTTCATAAACTTTATACTGAACACATTGTAATTTCAGAAGATATTGAAATAACGAAGGCCCGATTGCAATTAATAAAGGCTACAAAAATTGTTTTATTTAATGGTCTTAAGCTGATTGGAATTAGTGCACCGGAAAGAATGTAAATTTCTTAATTATTAAAAAGATAAATATCTTATCTTTATAGAGTTTTAAGGGAATGAGTTATTTAGATTGCAGAGTTTTTTTTACTAATGTTCAGGGCTATAAAATAAATAAGGAAAAACTTTGTTTTTATCCTCTGTAATTTTAAATTATCAGGCTTTAATAGGATGCGAATGGGAATAGTAGTAGCAATAGATGGTCCGGCTGGTGCCGGAAAAAGTAGTACAGCAAAAGAAGTCGCAAGACAATTAGATTATGTATATGTCGATACCGGGGCAATGTACAGAGCAGTTACATTAATTGTCCTGGAACAAAATATAGATATTTCCGATCATGCAAAAATTTCAGACATTGCAAAAAATATTTTAATTGAATTTCGTTGGATAGATGATGTTTTCCATACTTTTGTTGATAATGTTGATGTAACCGATAAAATTCGCTCAAAAGAAGTGGTTTCTATGGTAAGCCCGGTTTCTGTAATTCCGGAAGTTCGTGAAATTTTGGCTAATAATCAGAGAAAGCTAGCAGATACTGACAATATTGTGATGGAAGGTCGTGATATTGGGACTAATGTTTTTCCTAATGCCGAGTTTAAATTTTATATCACTGCAGATGTCGAAGTTCGGGCAAAACGGCGGATTCATGATTATAAAAAAATTGGACAGGATTTAACTGTTGAAGAAATAATTGAAAAAATGAAACAAAGAGATAAAATAGATTCATCCAGAGAGCATTCACCATTAAAAAAAGCTCAGGATGCAGTTACAATTGATACAAGTGATCTTACTTTTGAAGAACAGGTGGGAAAAATTGTAGATATTGTAAAAAACAAATGATGATAATGTTAACCAAACAAACCAAACTTAAGGAATTAATTTAATGAGTGACGAGAAAACCTTAAACCCTAAACCTTCTGAAGAAGAACAAACAGTAGAAGAACAACCAAAAGTGGAAGAAACTCCAACTGAAGACATAGTTGAATCTACTGAAGCAACAGTGAATGATGATAATACAGAAGAAAAACCAAGTAATATTCCTGTTGAAGCCGAAGAAGTTGCATCTGAAACTACTGAAGAGGTAGTTGAAGAACCTTCTGAGGAAAAAGATGAAGAAAAAACTTCAGAAGTTAATTATGAAACTGAAATTGTTTCAACAGGCCCTTTTACTGAAGAAATCAGAGTTTATGAGCTTGGTCAGTTATCTGAAGACAAAGCTGCTGATTATGATGAAAAAAGGTCAATTTATGAAAGTTCTTTAAAAGATATTTCACCCGGACAAAGAACTATTGGTACTGTTGTAAGTGTACGAGATAATGATGTATTAATGGATATTGGTTTCAAATCTGAAGGTTTTATTTCTAAAGATGAATTTGAAGAAGGGGAAACACCAAAACCCGGCGATCAAATCGAAGTTCTGGTAGATGTACTTGAAGATGATGAAGGCCAGATGATTCTTTCAAAAAGAAAAGCCGATTTTATGCGCGTATGGGAAAGAGTCAGACAGATTTTTGATAATACAGAAATTGTTGAAGGAAAAATAAAAAGCCGGATTAAAGGTGGCATGGTTGTCGATATTATGGGAATTGACGCCTTTTTACCAGGTTCACAAATAGATGTTCGACCTGTTACAGATTTTGATTATTATGTAGGAAAATCCTATGATTTTAGAATTGTAAAATTAAATGAATTAAGAAAAAATATTGTTCTTAGTCGTAAATCTCTTCTTGAAGAAGATCTTAAAGAAAAACGCCAGGATTTATTGTCAAAACTCAATGTTGGTGATATATTGACCGGAAGAGTAAAGAACATTACTGATTTTGGAGTCTTTATCGACCTTGGTGGTTTAGACGGCTTACTCCATATTACTGACCTGTCATGGGGTAGAGTAAATCATCCTAAAGAAGTTGTGAAAATGGATGAAGAATTAACAGTAAAAGTTATTGATTATGACACTGAAAAATCTCGTGTTTCACTGGGTCTAAAACAACTCACACCTCATCCATGGGAAGGTATTGAGCAGAAATATCCTGTTGACACAGTTATCAAAGGTAAAGTTGTAAATATTGCAAATTATGGTGTTTTTATTGAATTGGAAAAGGGAGTTGAAGGATTAATTCACATTTCTGAAATTTCATGGACACAACATATCAAACATCCCTCTGAAATTTTTGCCCTGGGACAAACTGTTGAAGCAAAAGTTCTAAGTCTTGATACAGAGGGAAGAAAAATTTCTCTTGGTTACAAACAGCTGGAACCTGATCCCTGGAATACTATGGAAGAAAAATATCCAATTAATAGTAATCATAAAGGTATTGTCGGAAATATCATACCTTATGGTGCTTTTATTCAATTGGAAGAAGGCGTAGATGGTTTTGTTCATATTTCTGATCTTTCCTGGACGCGTAAACTCCGTCATCCTAAAGATGTTCTTAAAAAGGGTAAAGAAATTGATGTAAAAATTCTTGATATTTCAAAAGAAAATCGCAAAATCAATGTTGGTTTAAAACAGTGTCAGGATGATCCATGGCCATTAATTGAAATTGATTGTGCTGTAGGTTCAATTATTGAAGGTGAAGTAATTAAAGTAACTGATAAAGTTATTGTTGTTAAATTAGATCATGGTGTAAGTGGTATTGTACCCTTAGGACAAATTCCTAAATCTGATGCTAAAAATGTAGATGATAGTATTAAGGTTGGGGCAAAAATGCAACTGAAAGTTATTGAACTCAACAAAGATGAAAAACGTATTGTATTATCAAGAACCCAGGCAATTCCTAAGAAACCAAAAAGTGATGCTGAAGCTTATATGATGAAACAGGAAGAAGTTTCTGATAAAATTGAAATACCTAATGCAATTATTGAAAGTATTGAAAAATCGGAAAAAACTAAAGACTTAAAAAAGAAAAAAACAACTGCAAAGAAAAAAGTAGTTGAAGAAAAACCTGTTGAAGAATCTGGAGAAGTTAAAGAAGACATCAAAAAAGAAAAAGATGACAAAAAAGCTAAAGCAGAACCTGAAGTAAAAAAAGAAACTACCAAGAAGAAAGTAACAACAAAGAAAAAAGCAACTGAAAAAGCAGAACCTAAAGAGGAAATAAAGAAAGACAAACCTGAAGTAGAACCTGAAAAAACAGATGCTGAAGATAAAGAATAATATGAACTAATTATTTTTATCAAAGGGGGTTGGATTTTCCAATCCCCTTTATTATTTTAGGTAAGATGAAAGTTTACAAAACAAAAGATAATAAAAAGAAACCATTTTATATGATATATCCGGGCATAGTCCTGGAAAATATCAGAAAGTCCTTTTTTACAAATATTGGTACCAAAATTGGTGTTTTGATCTTTGCTATAATAATTTGGTTTTATACTATCTTAGGTAACACTTACAGTTATATTTTTGATGTACCCTTAAATATTATTAATATAGAAGAGGGTAAAATTATTAAAACAAGAATTCCTGACAAAATCCAGTCTGAATTTACCGGAAAAGGAATTTCATTGTTGTATTTGCTGTTTGCACCTAAATATTCATTTAAATTTGTAATTGATCTTCAAAGTATTCGCTGGTTTTATGATTTTCCAATTAAAGAATATTTTGATAATAATCCTGAAAAAATTATTACACCGAGGAATGTAGATGTAAAATTTGACCAAATTATCTGGCCTGACACAATTCATATTGAACTGGATAAAGTTGCAAAGAAGAAAATTCCGGTTGTGCCTAATATTGAAATTGTTGAAGAACCCGGATTTGCTAAAATAGACAACCCGATCATTTTTCCAGATTCAATTACTATTAGTGGTCCACGTTCAAGTATTAAACAAATTTCTCAAATAATGACAGAAAAATTTACTAAAAACAACGTTACTACACCGGTAAATGTAGATATTTTTCTAAATGTTAAGGATTTGAAAAATATTTCATTATCCCATAATCAAATTAATTACTTCCAGGAAATTGAATTGATTGGAGAAAAAATAATTGAAAATATACCGGTTAGGATTCTAAATGTTCCTTTGGACAAAAAGATTACAGTGAGTCCAAGTGTAATTTCATTGTCAATAACAGCTGGAGTCGAAGTATTAAAAAATCTTGGATTGTATGATTTTGATGTTACTTTTGACTATGCAAAATCCTGGGAAAATGGAAAATCAAAATATATACCGGATATTAAATCTCCTCAGAATATAATTTCTATTGGCAATATTACTCCCAGACAAATTGAAATTCGTGTTCTGAAAGAAAGGAATTAGGGGATGTTGATTTTAGGCATTGAATCATCATGTGATGAAACCTCCATCGCATTACTCAATAACAATGAAGTTGTAGAAAATATCATCGCCTCCCAGGTGTTGCATAAAGAATATGGCGGTGTTGTACCGGAATTTGCATCCAGGGAGCACATGAAAAATATTCAGAAACTAACTTTAGATGCATTTAAGAATAATTCTTATGAATTACAGGATGTTGATGCTGTTGCAGTTACAAGAGGCCCGGGATTGATGGGAGCATTACTTGTGGGACTAAGTTTTGCCAAAGGTTTAGCCTATTCGCTTAAAAAACCTTTGATTGGTGTTAATCATATTGAAGGCCATATCATGGCTAATTTTCTCGATCATAGTGCTCTTGAATTTCCATTTCTTTGTTTGCTGGTTTCCGGAGGGCACACCATGATTGTTTATGTTAAAAAATTTGGAGAATATGAAATTTTAAGCAGGAGCATTGATGACGCTGCAGGGGAAGCATTTGATAAGGCAGCCAGAATTCTAAATCTTGGTTATCCTGGAGGTCCGATAATTGATAAAATTGCAAAATCAGGAGATCCTAAATTTCATCACTTCCCCAGGGCAAAAGTAAAAAAAGAGCCTCAAAATTTTTCTTTTAGTGGTCTTAAAACTGCAATACTATATCTGGTAAAAGCCAAAGGAGAGAGTTGGGTAAAAGAAAATCTGGCTGATATTTGCGCATCTTATCAGGATGCAATTGTGGATGTCTTACAAAAAAAGGTATTTGAAATTATTGGTGATATTGATACATCCAGAATAGTATTGGCTGGTGGAGTTGCCGCAAACTCCAGGTTACGAGAAGTTTTTTCCCACAAAGCCAAAGAAAAAAATATTGATATATATTTTCCCTCAATAGAATATTGTACTGATAATGCTGCAATGATCGCAAGAACAGGGCTGGAAATGTATAAAAATAATATTTCTTCCGAAATGAATATATCGGCAATTCCAAATTTACAATTAATTTAAATTTATATTATTAATGGATACTCTTTCCTTAACTTTTCAAAATTCTAACTGGTGGCTGGTTTTTGTCGGATTTGTTGCTATTCTGCTGTTATTTTTCAGTTTTAGCAACTTTAAACAAAAATATAATAAGCGAATTAAAAATATTTTACTTGTTATTAGAACATTTATATTTTTTTTCCTGATTTTTTTAATTCTAAAACCGGTTTTCCAATGGACAACTGAAAAGAATATCCCACCAAAATTTATATTTTTAATTGATAATTCTCAAAGTATCAGTAAGCAAAAGAATTTTTCCTCCAGTAAAATTGAGACTAATTTATTAAATTTAGAAAAACAATTATCATCCATGCACATTAAATCTGAATATGAAAAATTCAGTTATGAGGCAATCTCAATAGAAAATTTTGCAGACCTTGATTGGAAGGATGGTTGTACTGATATTGCTCTATCTATAGAACAAGTTGCCAGGAAGTATGCAAGTCAAAATATTTGCGGGGCTTTGTTAGTTTCCGATGGAATAACTACAAAAGGTGAAGATCCGGCACTTATGAAAGATTTTCCTGAATTTCCGCTGTTTACAACTGGAATTGGTGATACAACCAAAATACTTGATCCGGCAGTTTTAAATATTAGTTTACCAGAAACTGCAAAAGCAGGGGATACAATCAAAGTTGTATCTGAAATTATTCCAATGGGAATAAACGGTCAGAAGTTGGAAATTTTATTAAAGGAAAATGATGATATTGTTGGGAAAAAAATAGTATTGGCAAATGATACACGTTTTAAGAAAGAGTTGATATTTAATACTATTGCCAGGAAGACTGGAATTACCAAATATAGTGTAGTTGTTAATAAGGAGAATGATTCTAATCCTTTTAATAATACAAAAACCGGGATTACCAGGATTATTGCTGAAAATGTGAATATTGCAATTATCAGTAGTAAGGCCGGTTTTGAAGGAAAAATATTAACCTATACATTAAATCGGTTAAAAAATTTTACAGTTACTAATTTTGTTGAGTTTGAAAATTCCTGGCTTTCGATAAATGATGAAAAATTTTCACAACAAAAATGGGATTTAGCCATTTTGAATGGATTTCCGTCCCAAACTACTTCCATGCAAACGCTTTCTATGGTTAGACAAAAAATTACGAACGATATTCCCATACTTTTTATTATAAATAACAGGAGTTCGTTAAATAAAATTAAAAAATTATATAATTTGGATATTAATTTTGAAATTCAAAAAAATCGTTCTCAAAGTACGTTGGTCAAAATTAGTGAAAAAGGGTTAGAACATCGGATTTTGAATAATAATTTTAGTCTAAAAGAGAATAATCGTTTTTGGGAAAATTTACCACCAATTGGATATTCTTTCAATAACATCTCATTACCAAAATCATTTTCTCCATTATTACAAACAATGGATATCAGACAAAATCCGGTTTTAGTAGTTGGTCGGAATCAGGGACAAAAAATTGCTATTGCTTTTGGTGATGATTTTTGGCGTTGGCATTTTAAAATGCGAGATACCCGGGTTTATGATCTTTATAAAGAAACTTTTACATCCTGCGTCAATTGGCTTTGTGATCCTATGAGTTCATCTAATTTGCAGGTTTTAGTGGATAAATCAGTTTATTTAGTAGGTGAAAGTGCAAATATCAGCTGTTCGGTTTTTGATGTTCAGGGAAAACGAACAGATAATTGTGATGTAAGAGGGACAATTTTACTTGCTGATAATCCGGAGAAATCATTTCCTCTTATCTGGAATGGTAAAAAATATTATAGTCAAATTCCTTTGCAAAATCATGGTGAATATATACTTAATATTTCTGCTTCCCGAAATGATATTTTTATTGGCGAAAAGGAACAGAGATTCATTGTAATTAATCAACCGATAGAATTAGTAGATCTGCATCAAAATATTGAGACATTACGGGCTATTTCAAATAAAACCAATGCTCAATTAATTAATTTTGATGAAATTGAAAAATTGCCTCAGTTAATTAATCCGGAAAAAAGAGAACTGGTTTTAAAACATGAAATCAAATTATGGCGTTGGGTTGGTTCTTTTATATTTTTGTTGATTTTACTATTGGGAGAATGGATTATCAGAAAATTCGCAGGTTATCATTAATTAAATTTGAAACAGGAAATTTCTTTAATAAAATTATTATTTTCTAAGTATTTTTTCTAATTGTTCATCGTTTAAATTTACTGGATTATTTTTTTGCCCTGTATTTTTTATTATTCTAAAAAAATCATTATGCTTAATACCAAACTCTTTTAAAGATGGGATTTTATATTTTTCAGACCAATTATAAAGAGTGTTAATCAAGGTATTATATTTTGATTCTGTGGAATCTGCACCTGGATCTAATATTTGACCAACTTTTGCATATTTTTTCAAGGCTGCAGATGAATTGCAAGATTTACGTAACTCCAAAATATTAATTTCGGTTGCAGCGGCCAATAAACTACCGCAGATAACTCCGTGGGGAATATCAAAAAATCCTCCTATAGACGAAGCAAACCCATGTACAATTCCAAGTCCGGCATTTGCCAGAGTAATCCCCGAAAGTAAAGATGCATAAGCCAATTCTGCTCTTGTTTCAATATTGTCCGGATCTGTACAAACTTTATCAAAATTATTGCAAAAACGGGTGATACCATCTAATGCAAGAGCATCAGTCATTGGATTTGCTTGAGTGGAAACATAGGAGCCTAATAACTGGGCAAAAGTATCCATGCCACAATTTACTGTAACTTCAAAAGGGCAGGAACTGGTCAATTCCGGATCAATAATCGCAATATTCGGCACAAAATTATCATGGCGTAGTGATTTTTTGAATCCCTTTTGCCCAATTATACTTAAAACAGCATTTTTTGTGGCCTCGCTTCCTGTACCAGAAGTAGTTGGCAATGCAATAAAGGGTATTTTAATTCCATTATGTTTTTCGTCTCCTATTCCTTCCAGAAAGTTTATTACATTTTGATTTTGAGGCAACATCGCAGAGATTGCTTTGCCGGTATCGATAACACTTCCACCACCAATAGCAACCACCACATCAGTGTTTTTATATTTTATAACAGCATCATCTATAGTCGAGGGCGATGGTTCACCTTTAACTATTAATATATGTGATTCTATATTTTTTGCAGAGATTGTTTTTGTCAAAAAATCTAATTTGTCTGTTTTCCTGATAAATGACGAACCGGTTACAATAAGAAGTTTTTTTCCATAATTTTTTATTATTTCCGGCAAAATTTCGATTCGTCTGTTTCCGAAATATATTTTGGGGATAGTTGTAAAATTAAAATTCATATATAATTCCTATTCTGTTGGCATAAGAATATTGTAATTGCTTTTTGTACGGTCTGATGCCATCCAACCGGCAACTGTTTCTTTCCATTTTTTATAATGAGATGTTTCTTTATGAAGGGCTACATCTTCCATAGTATTATAGGCTTCATAAAACATGAATTTAGTCCGATCATTTGGATCTTGTAAAATATCAAATCTAAAATTTCCTTTTTCCTGAATTGAACCAAGATGATTTTCCCGGCTGATTTTAATAAAATCTTCAACATATTCTTTTTTAACATTTATAAAAACTGTTGTAACTATCATAGCAATCCTCCTTGTCATATTTTGCAGAACTTTTCCCTATAAGTATATCAGATTAATATTGTTTTTTCAAGTGATATATGCCATTACATCCAAATATTTTTAGAAATGATCCAAGTATCTGTAGAAATATATCTGAAATAAGATTCTGACTACAAAGCAAATTTCATTTTTTGAAAAATTCAAAAAATTGTTAACTTCAATAAATGAAAATGCTGGGAGATCTGATTATGAGACATTTGAAAAAAATTATATTTAGTATTGTTTTTTTGGTTATTCAATTATTATCAGCTCAATCAAATCATGAATTCAATTGTTATTCGGTTTTAGTTGGCAAGGATTGTACTGTGGATGGTTCTGTAATGTTTGCTCACAATGAAGATGATTACGGAGACCAAATAGTTAATATGTATAAAGTTCCACGAATAAATCACAAAGCTGATGAAGTGGTGATTCTGAAAAATGGTGGTAGAATTCCGCAGGTTCCCACAACCTGTAGTTATATCTGGCTTAATATGCCCGGAATGAATTTTTCTGATAGTTATTTGAATGAATATGGAGTTACAATTGCTTCCAACAGCTGCCCATCGAAAGAGAAAACTGCTAGCTTAAAAAATGGTGGAATTGGCTATTGGCTTCGCCGTATTATGGCGGAAAGAGCGAAAACATCTCGCGAAGCGGTTCAGATAGCCGGGAAATTGATTGAAGAGTTTGGTTATAATCACTCGGGACGCACGTACTGTATTGCAGATCCAAATGAAGCCTGGGTTTTGTCTGTTGTTATGGGTAAAAACTGGATTGCCCAACGAGTTCCGGATGATAAAATTATGGTATTGCCAAACTATTATACAATTCAAAATATTGACTTGAAAGATACAATTAATTTTCTCAGTTCGCCGAATTTAATAAAAATTGCCATTAAAAAGGGTTGGTATTCACCTAACGAAGATGGAGAGTTTGATTTTCGTCAGGTTTATGGCAGAAAAACATCGCTGGAACATCCAAATAATATCCAAAGAAAATGGGGTGGATTTAAATTGTTGGCAAAGGGAAAATTTGAACTGGATGATAATTTTCCCTTTTTAATTACTCCGTCTAAAAAAATCAGTGTGTCCGATTTAACACGGGTTTTGCGATATCATTATGAAGGAACGAGTCTGGAAAATAAGGATTTTTCAAAAACAATACATGAGCAAAAAAACGGGACAATATGTACTCAATCAACGCAATATGGCTTTATTGCACAACTTAACAGCAAAATGCCAAAGGATATTGGAAATGTTCTCTGGTATTCATCAACCCATCCTTGTGCTAATCCCTTTGTTCCGATATTTTATAGTATAAATAAATTTCCCGATGATTTTCATTATGGGGATTATAAATCAGCAATTGAAAATCATTTTTCAATTGAACCTTCTGAAATCAGGCAAAATATGGCTACCCATGCCTTTTTCTCAATAACTGAGAAAAATTTTAAAATTGATGAAAATTATTATGGAGAAATTGATAGGATTAAAAAAGAGATAGGGATTTTAGAAAAGAAAATGTTTAATAAACATGCCGGATTTCTGGATAAAATGAAAAAATTAAGTAAAGAAAAACCTGCTAAAGCAATTAAGATAGCATCTAAATACTCCCGGAAAAACCTGGATCTTTTAAAAACATTTCATAAATAGTAGATGATAGCGACGAACCCGAGTAATTATAAATAGGAGCAGATTTATAACAAAAAAAATTATCTACTTGCATTAGTGTAAAATTTACACTAATATTTTCAACCATAAATAAGAATAAAAAAATAAAAGGACAACACATGTTTAAAGCAAAGTATTTTATCAGTTTAATTTTATTATTAACTACTAGTTTATTAGTGGCACAATCAGATTTACCTTTTCGAAATCCTGATTTATCAAAAGAACAAAGAATTAATGATCTTTTAAGAAGATTAACATTGGAAGAAAAAATTTCATTGTTACTTGCCACCAGTGTAGAAATACCTAGATTAGAAATAGAAAAATATTATCATGGTAATGAAGCATTACATGGTGTTGTGAGACCCGGACGTTTTACTGTATTTCCACAGGCAATAGCACTGGCTGCCACCTGGAATCCAGAGCTTATTCAAAAAGTTGGTACTGTCATTTCCGATGAAGCAAGAGCAAAATGGAATTTTTACAACCAGGGAAAAGACCAGATCAGTCCCTTCAGTGATGTATTGACATTTTGGTCTCCAACAGTAAATATGGCCAGGGATCCAAGATGGGGTCGTACACCTGAGACTTATGGTGAAGATCCATTTCTCACCAGTAGAATCGGAGTTTCTTTTGTAAAAGGTTTACAGGGAGATGATGAAAAATATTTGAAAGTGGTTTCAACACCCAAACATTTTGCAGCTAATAATGAGGAACATAACCGTTTCGAATGTAATGCCGTAATCTCAGATCGAGCTTTAAGAGAATATTACTTAAAAGGATTTGAAACCTGTATCAGAGAAGGTAAAGCCCAATCAATTATGAGCGCCTATAATGCAATTAATGGTGTCCCTTGTACAGCAGACAAATGGCTGCTTAATGACCTTTTGCGTGATGAATGGGGATTTGAAGGATATGTCGTTAGTGATTGTGGTGCAATTCATGCTTTGATGAGGAACCACCATTATGCAGGTACAGAAGTAGAAGCTGCAGAAATGGCTATAAAAGCCGGACTTGATTTGGAATGTGGAGATTATATTTATAAAAATTTTCTGTTACAGGCTTATGAAGATGGATTAGTTGAAGAATCTACAATTAATCAAGCTGCTTACAGAGTTCTGGATTCTCGCTTCAAGCTAGGAATTTTTGACCCTGCTGAAAACAATCCTTATTCAAAAATTTCTCCCGATGTAATTGGTTCAAAAAAGCATCAAGCCATTGCATTGGAAACAGCAAGAGAATCAATTGTTCTTCTAAAAAATATTAAAAAAACTCTTCCATTAAAAAGGGGAAAAATTAAAAAACTAGCTGTACTTGGACCAAATGCAGCCAATATCGTCTTTGGAGATTATAGTGGTAAACCAGTTATTAAAGCAGTTTCTGTTCTGGAAGGAATAAAAAACAAAGTTGGTAATAAAACTGAAATTACTCATGTTAAATGGAAAACAACATCAAAGGAGTTTAGTCTAATCGAAACTGATTTTTTAAGTAATGATAAATCAGAGGAAACAGGACTTTATGCTGAATATTTTGACAACATGAAACTGGAAGGCACACCTAAAACCAGAGTTGATAATATGGTTAACTATGATGCTGTCAGCCAGCCACCAGATCCGGTAATATCAGATGCACCTATGTCTATCAGATGGACAGGCTATATTACACCTCGTATATCAGGCTCCTATAAAATTGCCATCACATCATCTGATGGAATCAAATTTTGGATTGATGATAATCTGAAAATTGATGAATGGTATGGTCGTGGTGAAACTACCGATAAGTTTGAATATAAGATGGAAGCCGGACAGAAATATGCTGTTAAACTTGAATATTTTGTAAACAGAGATGATGAAATTTGTCAATTATTCTGGCAGGTTCCCGGTGAGACCGAATCAGATCTGTTTGCTGCAGATAAAAAAGCTGCCAAAGAAAGTGATTATGTTCTGGCAATAATGGGTATCAACAAAAATACTGAAAGAGAAGGTCTTGATAGAACAACTATCGATCTTCCAAAAGAGCAGGTAAATTACCTGAAAGAAATATATAAAGAGAATAAAAACATTGTCGTGGTTCTAATTGCCGGAAGTGCAATGTCAATTAACTGGATAGATGCAAATATTCCTGCAATTGTAGAAGCCTGGTATCCCGGTGAAAGTGGTGGAACAGCTATTGCTGATGTCCTCTTTGGAGACTACAATCCCGGTGGCAGACTTCCTTTTACATTTTACAAATCAATAAATGACTTACCGGCTTTTGATGACTATGATATTTATAAAGGCCGAACTTATATGTATTTTGAAGGTAAACCACTTTATCCATTCGGATATGGCCTGAGCTATACAACATTCAAATACAGCAAGATGTCGGTTTATTATTCAGATGATGAAATTTCAGTATCTGTAAAAATTAAAAACACAGGTAAAACCAAAGGTGATGAAGTTGTCCAACTTTATTGCACTGATCTTGAGTCTTCTTTGAAACGTCCCAACAAACAATTGGTTGATTTCAAGAGAATTTCTCTGAAAAAAGGAAAATCAGAAACCGTGACATTCAAGGTAAAAAAAGATCAACTCCAATATTGGGACACTTCGATTAATAATTGGAATCTTGAACCTGGTGCATTTGAATTCATGATCGGTTCATCTTCTGAAGATATTAAACTAAGTCAGGTTATTGAAGTAAAATAAAATGTAACTATTTAGGTCACCTATTGCATTTCCACTACTCAAAACCGGATAATAGGAATTCTCCTTTATGAGTGAAAAATGACCTGAGTAGTCACAATAAAATATATGTTGTAACAATTCATTTTTTATGATAATGTAATCAGCAAACAGAGGTTTGATAAGAATTGATATAAAAATTAATTCAATTATAAAATAGGGATTTTACATGCAATATCTACACAGATATATAGTTATGACTCATTTAGATAAAAGGATCTAAAATGAAATTTATAAAAGTTAAATTTGTATTATTATCTATTCTATGTCTATCAGGTTCTGGATTGGCAAAAGAAAATAATGATATTTCATTAGTTGATTATGTAAATCCGTTGATGGGTACTGATTCGAAGTATTCCCTTTCAAATGGAAATACTTATCCGGCAATTGCAACACCCTGGGGAATGAATTTCTGGACACCAATGACATCACCTATGGGTGATGGTTGGACTTATAAATACAATGAAAATAAAATAAGAGGAATCAAACAAACTCATCAGCCCAGTCCCTGGATAAACGATTATGCTGCATTTTCATTAATGGCTGTTACAGGAGAGTTAAAATATAAAGAAGATGAAAGAGGCTCCTGGTTTTCACATAAAGCAGAAACTGTAAAACCTTATCATTATAAAGTCTATTTGGCTGATTACGATGTCGTTGCAGAAGTAACCCCTACAGAGAGGGCTGCACAGTTTAAATTTACTTTCCCTGAATCACAATCTTCTTATATTATTTTAGATGGTTTCAATAAAGGTTCTATGGTAAAAATTATTCCTGAAGAACGAAAGATTATTGGTTATTGCCGAAATTATAAAGCTGGCGTTCCGGAAAATTTTCATAATTATTTTGTAGCTGAATTTGATAAGGATTTTGAAATAACTCACACCTGGAAAGATAACTGGAAACTTAAGAAAAATTCTAAAAGTAGTGAAGGCCATCATGTAGGTGCAATTATTGGCTTCAAAACTAAAAGAGGTGAAGTTGTACATGCCAAAGTAGCTTCATCATTTATCTCTCCGGAGCAGGCTCAACTGAATTTATCCAGAGAAATTGGAAAAGATACATTTAAAACCACTAAAAACAATGCTAAAAATGCCTGGGAAAAGGAATTAAGCAGAATTAAAATTGAAGATAGTAACCTTGATAATATCAGAACATTTTATTCCTGCTTATATCGCGTGCTATTATTCCCAAGAAAATTTTTTGAGTTTAATGAAAATAATGAAGTAGTACATTACAGTCCTTATAATGGAAAAGTTTTACCGGGATATATGTTTACTGATAATGGGTTTTGGGATACTTTCAGAGCTGTTTTTCCATTTTTTAACCTGATGTATCCCGAACTGAATAGTAAAATTATGAAAGGTCTTGCAAATACATACAAAGAGTCTGGATGGTTGCCGGAATGGGCAAGCCCTGGACATAGAAATTGTATGATTGGTTCTAATTCTGCTATCAATATTGCCGACGCTTATATGAAAGGTTCTTTAACAGACAGAGAAGATATAGAAGTTCTTCTTGAAGCCATGCTAAAAAATGCTGCTACTGATGAAGGAAAACCCTATGAATCAGTGGGGCGTGAAGGTGTAAATTATTACAATAAACTTGGATATATTCCTTATGATGTTGGAATAAATGAAAATGCGGCTCGTACTTTGGAATATGCTTTCGCTGATTTTAATATTGCAAAAATGGCTGAAAAATTGGGAAAATCTGATATTGCCAAACAATTCTATAAGCAATCCATGAATTACAAGAATGTATTCGATCCTTCAACAAACTTAATGAGAGGAAGAAATGAAGATGGTAGTTTTCAATCACCATTTAATCCTTTGAAATGGGGCGATGCATTTACCGAGGGAAACAGTTTACACTATACCTGGTCAGTATTTCATGATGTGCAGGGACTTATAGATTTGATGGGAGGTAATAAGGAATTTATTGCTCAACTTGATAATGTATTTGAAATGCCACCCGATTTTGATGAATCTTACTATGGAAAAGTGATCCATGAAATCCGGGAAATGCAGATTACAAATATGGGAAATTATGCTCATGGTAATCAGCCCATACAACATATGATCTATCTTTATAACTATGCCGGAGTACCTTATAAAACTCAAAAACGAATCCGGGAAGTTCTCACAAAATTGTATTTCGCAACACCTGACGGATATTGTGGCGATGAAGACAATGGACAAACATCAGCCTGGTATGTATTCAGTTCCTTAGGATTTTACCCTGTAACTCCGGGAATTAATCAATATGTAATCGGTTCTCCCCTATTTGATAAAGCAACAATAACGCTGCAAAATGGAAATAAGTTTACAATAACCTCTAAAAATAATTCTACAAAGAATTACTACATTCAATCCACCAGTTTAAATGGAAATAATTATAGTAATAACTATATCAGGTTCGAAGATATCCAAAAGGGTGGTGAGTTTATATTTAACCTGGGAAACACACCAAATAAAAAATGGGGAAATGACCCAGATAATATTCCCTACTCTTACAGCAGAGACAAATAAATATTATGGCCTATAGTGAGTGGTAAAACCAAGGCTTCTTAAATTTACCAGC
>JAOZSR010000028.1 GCA_029939575.1 Fidelibacterota bacterium | reverse complement strand
TATTGGGGAAAACTTTTTTTGAAGGATTTTAGTTGGTTAATAATATGTTAGACAATAAACCAAATTGAGATTGATATATGAAAAAAATTATTGAAGTTAATTTCGTAATAAAATGTTCAAACAAAATAACACAAATTGGATATCAAGCGGGAAACATTATAAATATAAATTCGCAGCTAGAAATAGAAAATCCATTTAAAATTGATAATACAATATTTCAAATTGAGTTAGTTGATAAAAGTATATATAAATTGAAAATCAATACATTAAAACCTTTCACAGAATCTGAAATAATCCAACTAATTAAAGAGTTTTCCCAATACATAACATTTTTAATAAATAAAAAGGAACACAGTCCACATTATGGTACAAGTTTTATCGAAATCGATTGGCCAAATTTAATAATTAAAGAAAATCATGATAATTATTCTCAAAATGAACATGAAATAACTTTTTCAGATACAATAACAGTAAGCGATAGTATTTCTATTTCTTGCAAAAGAAATGTTGAAATTGATGCTAATGAGATAATTAATGCTCATTATTTCGAAATATTAAATTTTTATTATGATGCTATAAAAGCAGAGAATATAAAATCTAAATATTTTCATTTATTTTTGATCATTGAATATTTAGAAGAATCTAATTTATATAAAAACATGTTCAACTCTAATAAACTTTTTGATAATAATGAACAAAAAATAATAACTCAATTATCAAATCAATTCGAGGATGATATAAAGAAAGGTACAATAAGAAATTTGTTAAACAGAACAAAGGAATCTAGAGTTATAAAATTAATGAATTTATTAAAAAAAATCGGCTTGGAAAATTATGTTTTTTTTGGAAAAGAGGTTCAATTAGAAGAAAAAAATATAAAAAATATTATAGAGGAGAGACATAAATTATTTCATAGAGGTCAGAATATTTCAGAAAATATTTTATGGATGCATTTATATCCTTTAGTCACAAAAATCGTTCAAATTATTGCAAACAACACTAACTGCCTAGATATCAAGGAATAAACTATAAATGTCTAACATCTGCGTGGATCGAACGCCTTTAACTGTTGCGCTAAACTTGTGGCACAAGGCTCGTTTCGATGATTTTGCGTTAAAGCGTCTGGCTAATGACGATTCGGCGTTCGGCGTCGCTCACGCTTGTTTGTTATACCAGAAAAAATAAAAACTAATAAGTATTGACAATAGGCATACAATAAATTAAAATATAGGCATGAAATATTTTGATTGGAATGAAGAAAAAAATCAAAAATTAAAAAGAGAAAGAAATATTTCTTTTGAAGAAATTGTAAATTATTTACACGAAGAAAAATTTTTAGATAAAATTGATAATCCGAATAAGCAAAAATATCCAAATCAATCTATTTTTATTATTGAACATGAAAACTATGTTTATTTAATTCCTTTTGTTGAAGATGATAAGAAAGTTTTTCTAAAAACGATTATTCCCAGTCGTAATGCAACAAAGAAATATTTGAGGAGAAATATAAATGAATAAATATACAGAATACGAAGAAGATATTATTAAATCTTTTGAAAATGATGAGTGGATTTCTTCACCTAATATTGAAAGTGATAAAAAGAAATACAGTCTAATAGCCAGAAATACAATTCTAAAAAATAAACGAATAAATATAAGAATATCTGAAAGAGATTTGATAAAATTAAAATCAAAATCAGTTGAAGAGGGCTTACCATATCAAACAATGGTTACAAGCATACTACATAAATATTTATCTGGTAAATTAATTGAACGAAATTCGACTCACATAAAATAAAAAATCGGATTTGCATCGGCATCACCGATGCTTGCCACTACACATCTTTAATCATGCATATCTAATACAGCCAAAGTGAATAATTGTAAAATCTTCTCTAATAATACCTTTGAAACTTATTGAAATTTCTCCCCATATACCGCTTTTTTGAGTAATTGGGTAAGTTTATTCTTTACGTCTCGATTGCTTCTGTCTTTGACAAATTGATTTTTCAGGTCTAAAATTTGATTATGTTCAGATTTTGTAATTTTACCTCTTCCGACTTCACTTTTAATAAAGTTCTCAAAAGTGCCAACCCAATCACCGGTTGAACCGAAATTATCTCCGGGAATTGATATTTTATTCCTATCAAGTTGTCCGTAATTCAGCCTGGAATTACCATTTTTTGTACGTGTAATATTAATTTCAAACAAAGGGTCAATCAGAAAAACTCCCAAACCCTTATTATCAATATCTACAAGTGATTGATTGACACTTACACCAACAACTTTGGCAACATAAAGCATATAGGTTTCGCCCAAATCCATTTGATTGATAATTTTACATTCGATATTAATCGGACACTCTTCAATTGACGGGACTTCAATATTCCTGGATCTGAAAGTATGAAGACCAGCCACTTCAAGTTCACTAATGCCTCTTGGAAAGGGTAAGTTTGCAACTATACTTTCCTGCATTAAATTTACAGGAATATAACTTATGACCGCTTCGTCACTGTGTTGCAAATTAACAAATCCATCACGTGCCGGTAAATAATTTCCATCATCTTTTAGCAGTTTTCTGACCAGGGAAAAGGTCAGAAAATACTCGGCCGGTTTCCCATCTCTCGGTTGATTGGCGCTGTTACAGGTTCCCAGGGTTGCAGGAGTACTGTTGACATTTCCAAATTCATCCATAGTTGTTACAAAATATGCAATCTGAGGGGGTTGAACATATCTGTAATTCATCATAAGATTTATATCATTTTCAATGTCAAAAAAAATATTACCCATTTGTTTTTTTCTCCCTGATTTTGAAATTATGTAAATTATTCTTCTAAGATAAGCAGTGGATCTTACATAGATTACAGAATACATTTGCTTTAGTCAAGTTGGTTTTTGGGGATTCTCCCCGAACAGTATTTCTTGAAAACTGAAATCCAATATTATTTTAAAGTAGTATATTTGGTTTAATCTATGATAATTAAAAAAATAACTTGATAGGCAGGATTTGGTTTTTTATCTTACACGTGAAAGTAAACGAGAAAGTTAATATATAGATAGGTTTTTGGTCTGTGCTTCTCAGTTATCTACAAACCCTAAAAGTATTTAAGGAGATAGAAAAATGCATATAGTAATAATGGCTGGTGGAAGTGGAAAAAGATTTTGGCCCAGAAGCCGAAAAAATACTCCAAAACAATTACTCGACATTGTTTCTGATGAAACTATGTTACGCTTAACCTTTGACAGGATGAAGCAAATCACTACACCTGATAAAATATATGTTGTTGCAGGTCCTCACCTGGAAGATTCTATCAAACAGGAATTACCTGAAATGCCGTCTGAAAATATGATCGTGGAGCCCAGTGGGAAAAACACTGCTCCCTGCATTGGCCTGGCTGCGATTCAAATAGAGTCAAAAGATCCCAACGCTATTATGAGTGTATTCCCCTCTGATCATTTAATTAAGGATACTGAAAAATTTAAACAGCTTGTGTTAAAAGGCGGGGAATTCGCCAGGAAAAGCAAAAACCTGGTTACTTTTGGTATTCAACCAACCAGACCTTCAACCGGATTTGGATATATTGAATTTGATGAATCAGGCGCAGAAAATGAAATCTATGGAGTGAAACAATTTCGTGAAAAACCAAATGAAAAGATAGCCAGAGATTTTCTCGCTCAGGGTAATTTTCTTTGGAATAGCGGGATGTTCATCTGGAAAGTTGATACGATTTTAGCAGAAATCAAAACCAATGTACCTGACCTTTATAACCCATTACAACAGATTAAACAGGTAATTGGTACGAAGGATTATTCACGCATCCTAAAGCAGGAGTGGGAAAAAATACCGGCAGATTCAATTGATTATGCTGTTATGGAAAAGGCGGATAAAGTAAGTGTTCTCAAGGCCACATTTGATTGGAATGATGTTGGAGCCTGGAATTCTGTGTATGATATCAGCGAAAAAGATGAAAATGGCAATGTGGTTAAGGGGGAATTAATTAATATTGGTTCGAAGAATAATTATTTCTATTCAAAAGACAAACAAATTGTGGCTATCGGGTTGGAAGATTTGATTGTTGTGGAAGACAAAGGCGCAATTTTAATTGCAAAAAAATCTGAAGCAGAAAAAGTAAGCCAGATAATCCAGGAATTACATAAACAAGGTAAAGAAAAATTAACATAAGTATAGCATTAAATATTTTCTGTACATCAGATAATCCGGTTTTAAAAGATTAGGAGATAGTTATGTCACATGCAACAAGAAAAGATGTTGAAAAAAAAATTAGCCAATGGTTGAGAACCGGAATATTTTAATGCTGCTGATCCTGTGCCGGAATCTGAAATGATTGATACCGAATATGGTGAAAAATTGAATCCCAATAACCGCATAGTAATAACTGGAGCTGGTGGATTAGTAAAATTTTTAAAAAATAAAGGTTTTGCCAATATTTTAGCTGTTGATATAAAGCCTTTGTATGAATGGTATCAGACCACACCGGGTGTCACTAACCTGAGTCTTTTGACCTAAAAGATTATGACAATTGTGAAAGAATATGTGAAAGTGCTGTTAAAGTATATAATCTTGCTGCTGATATGGGTGGAATGGGATTTATTGAAACTCCTAGAGTTGATTGCCTGATAAATAGTAGCAGAATCAATGATAATATGGTAACAGCAGCATCAAAAAGTGGTGTCACAAGATATTTCTTTTCTTCGTCAGCCTGTGCTTATAATACTACATTACAACAGGTTCACGATGTTACTGCTCTGAAAGAAAGCGATGCTTACCCTGCAGATGCAGAGAGAGGATATGGATGGGAAAAATTAATTGGTGAGCAAAAATGTGAGGAAGTATTCCTGGAAAAAGAGATGGAAATCAGACCAGAAGTTTTATGTATATTGACGAATGTACAGAGGAAATTTTTCGGATTATGCATTGCCGTGACACAATTGCCACTCCTCTCAATCTTGGCTCCGGCGAAATGATTTCAATTAATAAACTGGCTGATATTGCCGAAGATATTCTTGGTGTAAAAATCAAGCGTGAATATAATCTTGATAAACCCAAAGGTGTTGCTGGTAGAAACAGTGATAATACTTATATAAAAAAACTTCTTGGCTGGGAACCAACAATGACTATTTTCGAAGGTATGAAACCAACATGTCAATGGATCAAAAAGCAATATACCGACAGAAAAGCAGGAAAAAGAACAGCAAGTTAATTTCTTTTGATTTAAAGAACAATATCCTGAAAATTGATTTTATAGGCAGATATTAAACAAATTATATCTATGGCTTATTATTTGCTTTTCCATTTTGTTTTGATAGATTATAGAGAAAGCAGATTGAAGTATTTGTTATTTTTTTCTCAAAATTTAGAAAAAACAAAAAAAATTATGAGAAAAAAGGTCTTTTAAATAATAAAAGGTTTATATGATTTTTGGGGTTGGAATAGATATTATTGAAGTTGAGCGGATAAATAAGCAGATTTCAGGTAGGAATAAATTTAAAGAAAAAATATTTACTTCGGCTGAAATAGCTTATTGTGAACCAAAAAGGAGCAAGGCTCAGAATTATGCCGGCCGGTTTGCTGCCAAGGAGGCATTTTTCAAAGCACTTGGCACCGGAATGCGCGATGGAATGGGATTTCGGGATATTGAAATCACTAATGATGATCTGGGTAAACCGGCAATGACGCTATCCGGCAAAACTGCCGAGGTTTATAAAAAACATAACCTGATAAAAGTTCACCTTTCTATATCTCATATTAAAGAATATGCCTGTGCAAATGTTACATTGGAAAAATAAAGGTAAAGAAATATGTTCAGAGAAATGAAAAAAGATATCAGGAATAAAATTGAGACTATTAAAGAAAAGGGATTATATAAAGAAGAGCGGATAATTTCTACTCCCCAGGGAGCCACAATTAGAGTAAAAGATGGGAGTCAGGTATTGAATTTTTGTTCAAATAATTATCTTGGTCTGGCAAATCATCCTGATGTTATAAATGCAGCACATGAGGCTATGAAAAAATGGGGATATGGACTTTCGTCGGTCAGATTTATTTGTGGAACCCAGGATATACACAAAGAACTGGAAGCAGAGGTTTCAAAATTTCTGGGAACAGAAGACACAATCTTATATGCAGCCTGTTTTGATGCAAATGGCGGAATTTTTGAGCCATTACTGGATGATGAATGTGCGATTATCTCCGATGAATTAAATCATGCTTCTATTATTGATGGAGTTCGGTTGTGTAAAGCCAAGAGATTTCGTTATGCCCATTCTGATATGGCGGATTTGAAAAGATGTTTAAAAGAATCTGCTTCCTGTAAATACCGCCTGATTGTAACTGATGGTGTTTTTTCCATGGATGGTGATATTGCAAAATTGGATATGATCTGTTATCTTGCAGAAAAATATAACGCTCTTGTTATGGTTGATGATTCCCATTCTACCGGTTATATTGGAAAAAATGGCCGGGGAACTCATGAGTATTTTAAAGTGATCGACCAGGTGGATATTATTACAACCACTTTTGGGAAAGCTTTGGGAGGAGCATCGGGAGGATGCACTTCAGGCAAAAAAGAGATAATTGAGATGTTGCGTCAGCGCTCACGTCCTTATTTGTTTTCCAATACCTTAGCACCTGTAATTGCCGGAACTACACTACATGTTATAAAAATGTTGGAAGAATCACAGGATTTGCGAAATAGGGTTATGGAAAATGCTCTGTATTTTCGCAAGGGAATTGAAGCCGCCGGTTTTCATATTGTTCCCGGTGAAACTGCAATTGTTCCGGTTATGATTCATGATGAACCGCTGGCTCTGAAAATGGCCGATATGTTAATGGATGAAGGTGTTTATGTAGTTGGTTTTGCCTATCCGGTAGTTCCGATTGGCAAGGCCAGAATCAGAGTTCAGTTGTCAGCCGCTCACAGCCGGGAGGATCTGGACAGGGCTTTGAAAGCATTTAAAAAAGTTGGTAAGAAATTAAATATCCTGGGAAAATCCAGGAAAGAGATACTTTCAATGTGTGCATAAGGTAAAAATGTATTATTAATAACTTTATGAAAAAATGAACATGGGCAGGATGAAAATAACAATTCGACAATGATATTAGAAGAAATAGTTATCGGATCTGTTACTTCTGTCTGCAAACATCGGGGAGATTTTATGTCAAACATTGGTTCTTATAATGATCGTGTGAAAAATTTTGATTGGTCAATTTCTGAGAAAGAACTTGGTTACAAAGATGGTGATAATATTAATATTGGCTGGTACTGTTCTGATCGGATTTGTGAAATGGGTAAGGCTGATAAAACTGCATTGATCTGGGAAGGTTTAGGAGGAAAAGAAAAGCAATACACTTTTAACGATGTCCGTTTGGCAAGTAATACAATTGGTGCCTTTTTGAAATTTTTAGGTATTGCGGACGGGGACCGGGTTTGTTTATTTATGGACAAAATTCCGGAACTTTATTTTAGCTTTTTAGGTGGTTTGAAAATCGGGGCGATTGTTCAACCGTTGTTTTCTGCTTTTGGGGAAGAATCTCTATTTGTTCGTCTTGAAAATGCTCAAACCAAAGCAATTATTACTCAGAGAAAACATGTTGGGAAAGTTCGACGTATTCTTGAAAAATCAAACTTTCTCAAGGATATTATTATTGTTGATGATCAAGGCAAAAAACCTCTAAGGGAAAGAGAAATAGCATTTTCTCTTGAAACTGCCAATCCGGTTGAAAATTTGGATATTTTTCCTTCCAAAGCAGAAAGCCCATCTGTACTTCATTATACCTCCGGTACTACAGGACAGCCAAAAGGTGTACAACATGTTCATTATTCCCTTATCTCGCAATATTTGACTACCAAATGGGTTCTGGATTTACAGGAAAATGATGTTTACTGGTGTACTGCTGATCCGGGCTGGGTAACAGGAACATCTTATGGAATTATTGGCCCCTGGAGTTTGGGTATTACACAGTGTGTTCTCGATACAGGATTTTCAGCACGCTCCTGGTATGAATTTATTAATAAACATAAAGTCACTGTCTGGTATTCTGCGCCAACAGCTATCCGTTCATTGATGAAAGCCGGAGATGATTTGGTAAAGGAATATGATCTGTCTACTTTACGTCATTTGGCAAGTGTTGGTGAACCACTAAATAGCGAGGCGGTTATCTGGTCTGAAAAAGTGTTTGGTCATGCTTTTCTTGATACTTACTGGCAAACTGAAACCGGCTCTATGATGTTGACTAATTTTCCCGATATGAAAATTAAACCGGGATCAATGGGAAAACCCTTTCCGGGAATAACTGCCACGGTAGTTGATAATAAAACATTTGAGCCAATTAAAGAACCTGGTAAAATAGGGCTGATAGCTTTTAAACCGGGCTGGCCGTCAATGATGAGGACTTACTGGAATAATGAAGAAACTTATAAGAGCAAGTTCAAAAACGGATGGTATTTGCCAGGTGATCGTTCCAGCATCGATAAAGATGGATATTTTTGGTTTGTCGGGCGTGACGATGATGTGATAAATACCGGTGGACATCTGGTAAGTCCCTTTGAAGTGGAATCTGCGTTATTGGAACATGAAATGGTTGCAGAATCTGCAGTTGTTGCCAAGCCAGATGAAGTGAATATGGAAGTTGTGAAGGCTTTTGTGACTTTAACACCCGGGATAGAGGCTAATCCGGATATCGAGCTAAAGATTATGAATTTTATCCGTAAAAAATTATCACCACTGGCAATGCCTCAGGAAATTGAGTTTGTCCAAAATCTACCGAAAACCCGAAGTGGGAAAATTATGCGTAGACTCCTGCACGCTAAAGAGTGGGGCGAAGAAATCGGAGATACTTCGACTCTTGAAGATGATGACTAATTGAGATTTTATTAGAAGAGATAAAAATTGTATCATTAAAAAATGTAAAAGGAGACAAAATGGAAGAAATGAAAGACATTATTTTAGAATATGTGATTGAGGAATATCTTGAAGATGAGGATGAGGAACTAACATATGATACACCTTTGATTTCAGGTGGTATTGTGGATTCTTTCTCGATGGTATCTCTGAAACGGTTTTTGGAAAATAAATACAAGATTTCTATTCCTGATGATAAAGCAACTCCCGAAGCTTTTGATAATGTCAATAAAATTGTTGCACTGGTAAATGAATTTACAGCATAATTCAATTTATACTTTAGCGACAAAGATTTTTCAGGATAATAATTGAATTAAAATCAGGAGGTAACAATGGGTTTTAGCTCCAAAGTAAGAAATATTTATCAGGAACAGTTAGAAGAAATTATAAATGGTGGAATTTATAAAGAGGAACGCTTTATCCATTCTTCCCAGGCTGCGGATATTGAAGTGGAATATCCGATTGGCTCAAAATTGGAAAAAGTAATCAATATGTGTGCTAATAATTATCTGGGTCTGTCCAGCCATCCGGATGTGATAAAAGCAGCTCACGAAGGATTGGATACCCGTGGTTATGGAATGTCTTCCGTAAGATTTATTTGTGGTACCCAGGATATTCATGACAAACTGGAAAAAAAGGTAAGTGAATTTTTGGGCACTGAAGATACTATTTTATTTCCGTCATGTATGGATGCTAACGCCGGAGTTTTTGAAGCAATTCTAACGGCTGAGGATGTCATGATCTCTGATCGCCTGGTTCATGCCTCTATTGTTGATGGAATGCGGTTATGCGCAGCAATGCATGACACTTTTAAACATTCTAATATGAAACATCTGGAGAAAAAGTTGCAACTCCATTCTGATAAACGATTAAAAGTAGTGATTACAGATGGTGTTTTTTCTATGGATGGAGATACTGCAAAGCTGGATGAAATGGTAGAATTATGTGAAAAATACGACGCTATGTTGTTTGTTGATGATTCCCATTCAACAGGTTTTATTGGGAAAACCGGTCGTGGTACTCATGAAAAATGTGGTGTGTTTGGTAAAATTGATATTATTACGACCACCTTTGGCAAGGCACTTGGTGGCGCTTCCGGTGGTTGTGTCTCGGGTAGAAAAGAGATTGTGGATATGTGTCGACAAAAAGCTCGTCCTTACCTGTTTTCAAATACTATGGCGCCGGTAATTGTGGCTGGCGTCTTAAAAGTTTTGGATATTTTGTCAGGCAGCACAGAACGCAGAGACAAACTTGAGACAAATTCTGATTACTGGAGAAAGGGTTTGCAGGAAGCCGGATTTGTTTTGAAAGAGGGAGACACTCCAATTGTTCCGGTTATGTTATTTAATGCAAAACTATCCCAGGATTTTTCTCGTGACCTTTTTGCAGAGGGAATTTATGCAATTGGGTTTTTCTTCCCGGTTGTTGCAAAAGGTCAGGCCAGAATTCGCACCCAGATTTCTGCCGGACATGAAATTCATCACCTTGATAAAGCCCTGGCAGCTTTTACCAGGATTGGTAAAAAATATAATATTCTTGGCAAATCCAAAAAAGAAATCATTGAGATGTACGGATTATAAAAAGAATCAAAAATATCAAAATCCTTCTGTATGATGTTTATATGGAAGGATTTTTTTATAGGCAGAGAAAAGGGGATTGATTTTATTCGAGGAAAATCTCCGGATTCTATAGTTTTATTGATAAATTCCATCAATTAAAAGATTTCATGCTTCTAATTTAATTACTCTCTTGTTTCAATTACCTGTTCGTGGTAACTTCTCAGGGTTGAGAAAAAAATCAATTATAAACTTGATATAAACAAATTAATAATTTTATGAAAAACCGGATATTACAGAAGCCTAATAAAATTTCTATTGACGAAAGAAAAGTTAAATTTTCCAATAGAGATAAATTTAAGGTGGAAAGATTATCCAATAGTGAAAAAAAACTTTTTAGATTGCTGAAAAATAAAAAAGAGCGGAATCAAACAGGACGCTTTTTAATAGAAGGATATAAATTGGTTTATGAGGCGCTTATCGCCGGATTTCCGATAGAAAATATTTTTATTTCAGATGATTTACTAAAGAACGGGATGTTTCATGAAATTATTGATATTGCATATCAGAAGGAGCAAAATTACCATATTATTAAAGATAGCGATATCCGGTATATTAGTTCTTTAAAAAATCCGGAAGGAATCGTGGCGATTGGTAAACTTGCCGAACTTCCTGACAAATCATTGGAAAAAGCTTTGCTGCCCGCTTTATATTTATGGGAAATCAATGACCCCGGGAATTTGGGAACGATATTTCGAACAGCCTCCTGGTTTGGTGTTAATACAATAATAATATCTCCGGGATCGGTTGATTGTTTTTCTCCTAAAGTAGTTCGCGGATCAATGGGTGCGATTTTTCGGCTCAATATTTTTGAGAAGGTTCAAATTAATCAGCTTAGAGAATATGCAGGTAAAGTTAAAGCGCAATTGTTTTGTGCAGATATGGATGGTGAGATTGTCTCTGCATACCCAAATAATAATTGGATATTAGTATTTGGAAATGAAGCCCGGGGTGTTCCCCGTGAAATAAAAATGGAAAATGATTCAATAATAAAAATTCCCAAAAAAGGCTATGGAGAATCTCTGAACCTGGGGGTTTCAGTTGGAATATTATTGAGTGAGTTAACAAAATAAGGAGGTATGGAATTGTTTTCTACAATTTTATCAATTTTGTTGTTATTATCAATGCCAATGACAGGTGATTCTGTTGACAAAGAGGAACAGGTATTATTACCTGGTCAGGAAGCACCTAAATTTTTTGCAAATATTTTAAATGGTGGTGAGTTTTTTCTGAGCCGAAAAGTTGGGGCAAGAGCCAGGGCGGGTAAAAAAGGGCCAGTAGCCTTTAGTTTTTTTACCACATCTTGTATACCTTGCCGCAAGGAGATACCACATATTATTGATTTGCAGGAAAAATATCCGGATGTTGATTTTTATCTGTTTAATGTTGGGGATGACCCGAAACTTGTCGATAAATATGTGAAAAAAATGAACTTTACTTTACCTGTTTGTCTGGATAGATGGGGTATGGTTGCTAAAAAATTTAATGCAAGTGTGACGCCAGCGTTTGTTATTATTAATGCAGAGGGTATAGTGACTTTTTTTAAAAAAGGATTTCACGAAGGCGATGAAAAGATTATTGAAAAGCATATTCGGGCTTTATTTCCGGAAAAATATCCACAAGTTGAAGAAGCAGGCGAAGGCAATGGGTAATTTGGAGAGAGTTCTGCAATGAAAATAATTCCAAGAATCGGGTTGGCTATCAGTTTATTAGCACTTGGTGTGTTGTTAGGAGTGCTGATTTCTTCAGTTGGTTTATTAATTTTTTCCGGAAACAATCTTGTTGTCAGCTCTTGTCTATTTATGCTTGTGGGAGAAATCTTATTCCTTGTTCCTGCATTATCCTGGATCATTGGCCGAAAAATAGATTTGGTATCTGCCTTTAGACTAAATCCTGTTAGATTAAATTCTACTCTTGCTATCATTCCATTTGGGTTAGGACTTATAATATTGCTCGACGAGTTAGACCGGATTATCCAGATGGTTTTTCCGTTGCCCCCCAGTTTTGCTATTCTCCCTGAGATATTAAGGATAACAGACTGGTTATCCGGGATAATGGTGATTGGATTAATGGTTTTTATTGCTCCTTTAATCGAAGAAATACTAGTTCGTGGTTTTTTTCAAAGAATCCTTGAGTACCGTTTAAAAGATGCCACCAAGGCAGTATGTTACTCAGCATTAGTATTTGCTATAATTCATTTTAATCCCTGGTGGATGATTCAGATTTTGATAGTTGGATTTTTCCTGGGATATATTGCCTGGCGGACAAATTCTGTATGGATTTCCTTTGTATTACATGCTATGAATAATGGAATTGCTGTATGGCTTGCCCATCAGCCGGAGGAAAGTTTGGGGTGGTACGAATTTAATGGTCATGTTAATCCGTATATTTTAATTTTTGCAACTTTACTGACTATTTTTGGATTAAAGTATTTTATTAATATAACACCAATCAAAGAAAAAGATATAATGGTGGTATTAGATGAAAAAAAAGAAATTATTGAAAAATCAGATTCTGAATAAATATATAGGAGGTTAGTATTATGTTAAATAATGAATTTATGGTCTTGCTTGATGCTTTTAGAAGACTTATGCGGCGTAATGCAAAATCCAGTTTGATAAAAATAATTAATAAAACACATTCAGCAGATCTGGCTGCTCTTTTTAGAAACTTCAGTGATCTGGAACGGGAAAACATATTCGATCTGCTTACTGACAATGAATATAAAGCAGAATTATTATCCGAACTTGATGTATCAATAATGGTGGATTTGTTAAAAAACCAATCACCTGAAAATATTGTTGATATTTTAAAATGTATGGCGCAGGATGATAAAGCTGATATAGTGGCTGAATTGCCGGATGATCTCGAACAGGCTGTTTTGGATTTGATGAACAAATCTGAATCTGAAAACCTGGAAGAACTCATGATGCATGCACCGGAATCAGCCGGTGGGATCATGGTGCCATTACCATTTAAAATGTATGAAGATGATTCTGTGCAGGATGCAATTAAAGTTATTCAGGAAAACAGAGATCTTGAAATGGTTTTTTATATTTATGTCGTCGATAAAAACGAAGTCCTTTCCGGAGTTTTATCTGTTCGACAATTATTGTCAGTGGCGCCTGATAGTTATTTAAAAGATGTTATGTCCACAAAAGTAATAACAGTATTTCCGGAAACTGACCAGGAAGAAGTAGCACGTATGGCAAGTCGTTATGATTTTCTTGCTTTACCGGTTGTGGATCGGGATAATAAATTATTAGGTATTGTTACTGTTGATGATATTATCGATGTTATCAGGGAAGAGGCTACAGAAGATTTTCTGCAAATGGCAGGTGTTGGCAAAGATAGAGAGATTTTATTGAAACCAAGTTTTGAAGCAGCCAAAATTCGTTTTCCCTGGTTATTTGCAACTTTTTTTGGTGGTTTTATTGTTTCTCTTATAGTTATGAAGTTTGAAAATTTAATCAATGAATTTATTATTTTGGCAGCCTTTATGCCGGTTGTCGCTGGTATGGGCGGGAATCTTGGTGCTCAATCATCGACAATTGTAGTACGAGGAATTGCTACCGGAAGAATAAACGTAAAACAAATCGGGAAAGTTTTTCTCGGGCAATTTAGAATAGGTATAATTCTGGGACTTGTTTATGGATTGTTATTGACATTATTTTCATTTTTTATGTATCACCAGCAAACAGATATTATCAAATTAAACTTTTCAATTGGTGTGTCTTTAACCCTGGCAATGATTATTGCAGCTGCAACAGGGACATTAGTACCAATCCTGTTAGAACGTATTCATATTGATCCGGCTGTTGCTACTGGTCCAATTGTCTCAACTATTAACGATATTTTTGGTGTGACGGTTTATTATTATACTGCTATTTTATTACTTAGGTAAATAATGGATTTTATTTTATGGGTTTTTGCTATTTCAATGTTTATTTACCTGCTTTCGTTATTTCTTTATTGGCTTGGATTGTTCAGAAACAAATTAACAATTTCCAAGTCCAAATCCTTTGCCAGTGTTGTAATTGCCGCTAAAAATGAGCAAGAAAATATTCTGTCGTTATTAGAAAATCTGTGCAAACAGGATTATCCTCAAGATATGTATGAGATAATTATAGTTGATAACGAGTCAACTGATAATACGTTAAAAATTATAAACGAAAAAGTTGGCCAGATTCCAAACCTGAGAACATTCAGCACAGTTGGGACTAAATCTCAATATAAATATAAAAAAGCTGCTCTGAATATTGGAATTAAAGAAGCCAGGGGAGAAATAATTTTAACATCTGACGCAGATAGCCTGATCAAACCTGGTTGGATTTCCGGAGTAATGGAGTGTTTTGCCGAAAAAGTTGGTATGGTTGTGGGCTTTACAGAAATACAACAAAATAATATTATCTTGTCAAAATTACAGTCTCTGGATTATCTTATGTTGATGACAGCTGCCCGTGGTGCAATTAACCTTGGGTTGTACTGGGGCTGTGCAGCGAGTAATATTGCATTTAGAAAAGATGCTTTTGAGCAAGTTGATGGATATAGTAAAATTAAATCTCTGCCGGGTGGAGATGATTCGATTTTTATGCAGATTTTGAAAAAAAACAGTCGATTTCCTAAAATTGTCTTTAATCCCAATAAAAATTGTTGGGCCAAAACAAAACCTCTGGACTCCTGGAAAGCTTTGTTACAACAAAGAGCCAGATGGGCAGGTGATGCTAATTATATGTATAAATTCAATCTAATTTTCTATATTGTAATTTTAGCAACATTTTTTACAAATCTCGCTCCAATTTTTTATTTCGTTTTATTATTATTTGGACAATCGGTTTTGTTGACGTTTTCGACTATTATCGGGCTGAAATTTTTAGGGGAATATCTTTTTATGAAAAAAGCCACAAAGCTTTGGGACAAAAAACTTCTCAGTAAAATATTCCCGGGCTGGTTTATTTTACAAATACCCTATGTTGTCCTTATGGGATTATGGAGTTTCAAAGCCAATGCTCTTAATTGGAACCAGGATTTCTTTAGAAAATAATATTTCCTCTAATACAGCAATGTCATTATAGGCTGTAAATCTTTAATTAGGTTCATAACGAGAATACTTATTTATCAAACTGGTACCAATTTGGATAAACCTGGCTTAAGGTAGTTTAATTATGTGAATTTTTTATAAAATAGAAACTCAATTTGCAGGAAAATTAGACCTGTACATTTTGCTTCTATTGTTTTATCTTTAATGTTAGTAATCAGGAGATTTTAAATGGTTAGTAAAGCACAAAAGATAAGATTGGGAATTTTTTTAACCCTTGCCACTTTATTACTAATTGTATTTTTTGTAATAGTTGCCGGAAAGCAATTTCTGGAAAAACGGGACACATACTACGTTAAATATGAAAATACTTCGGTCAATGGTTTGCAAATTGGAAGCTCTGTAAAATATTATGGTATAAATATTGGACGGGTTGATGACATTACTTTTGATCCGGAGGATATTAGCAAGGTTGTTGTAAAATTAAGTATAAAGGATGGAACACCTATTAAACAGGATGTTACTGCTACTCTGGTGGCTGTTGGTATTACGGGTTTAAAACAAATTGAACTAACAGGAGGAACCAATCAGGCCGATTTAATGGAACCACCTTCAATAATACCACCCGGTTCTTCAATGTTAGATGATATTACCGGAAAAGCAGAAATTATAACCGAAAAAATCGAAAGTGTTTTAAATAATATTTCTGCTATTACAGATCAACAACACAGGGCTCAACTATCAGATATTCTGGCCAATCTTAATTTCATTCTGGTTGATAATCGTGAAAATATCAATTCAATTCTGACCAATATTGATACATTGTTAATTACCTCAAAATCAGATGTGGAAGAATTGTTATCCAATGCTAATTTAATACTTGTGGAAAACCGATCCGAAATTGCCGCTACATTTAAAAACCTGGAGTCTGTATCAAGGAAACTTGATAAATCTGTTGATATGGTGCAAACAACTATAACAAATATTGATATGATAGTCCAATCAAAAGAAATTAAAAACACATTAACAAATTTTTCTCAATTTTCAGACACACTCGGTGCATTGGAACTAAAAGAATTTCTTGAGAAGGATATTGGTAATTTAATAGCCGACATTCAAAGGCTGGTTGAAATAGCCGACAACTCATTTAAGCATGTTGATGCAACCGTTTTGCAAGGCAGGCGTGATGTGTTGGAATCTATCAAGATATTAAAAGAAACTATTGAGTACTTAAATGAATTTTCACGTCAAATAAGTGACGATCCTTCTTATTTGATCAGATCTAAGGCAAGGGACTAAAAATTATGAAAAGAAACATATTATATGCCGGATTCCTTTTATTTGTTTTTCTGATGACAGGGTGTGCTTCCAGAGCACCAAGCATACGCAATTATTACATTCTTGAATATTTTAACCATACTGAAAATAAAAATTTAATCAGAGAAACACCTTATAATTATTCACTATTTGTAAGAGATACACAGATTCCGACAACCTATGACAAACGGCAGATTGTACTCAGACATTTTGGCCCAAAAATCAGTTATTTGGAAAATGATCTTTGGGGAGATCGCTTAAATGATATTATTTCTCAATTAATTAAAAAAAGGATCATCCGTTATAATATATTTACTCAAACCCAGTCAGAACTCCTGGATAAAAGACCAGACCTGGAATTAATCACTAAAATTAATAATATTGAATTATACGACTCGGAATTTCTGAAAGAAGCCCATTTAAATATGGATTTTTTATTAAAGCGTAATTCTGATAATATGATTATCACATCCCATTCAATTAATAGAGAGGAAGTTGTTTTAGATGACCAGATCGAAACTTTTGTGCAACAAATAAATGAAATTATTCTTGAAGAAACAGATAGATTTATTGTGAAAGTAAATCAGTTTTTTTCCAACAAAACTGAGATTGCCGATACTGTCAGTGTGGAAACAAATGGCCCCCCCAGTCTTTTTGATTTTGACGTTCCGGAAATGAAAGGTCGTGGTCTGCTTCTATTGCCTGCGTTAAGCAGAACAGATTATGAGCCACATTACAAAATTTTTAATGAAAAAGGTGAGCATGCCGAAGGAGTTATGGGGAAGGCCATCCCACTTTTGGCCGGCTCATATAATATTTCTTTTGGCTCTGGTAGTGAAAATCAGTTATTAACTAAAAAAAATGTTAAAATTCGTCCGATGTATAAAACAATTATAGAGCCGGATTGGTCATGTCTGATAGTTGATATAATTGATGAAAGACGAAATTTTGCCCAGGTGCGATATGAAATTTTTGATTCAGATAATGGTAATAGTTTTGGTACAGAACTGACAGTAGAAAAAGAACTTGGTGAGCAGCAAAAAATATGGGTATTAGATCCGGGTTTATACAAAATAACTATTAACAGCGAGCCCTTTAATACTTATCGGGATTTTACTACCGTTGAATTAAAAAAAGGGAAAGTTCAAAAACTCACTATAGTAGTAAATATCGACGATGAAGGAAATCCCACGAACCTGGTTGGTGCCGGTATTCTGGAAGATGTTGAGGATTTTGCATCTAAGGACAAGTGGAAGGGCTTTAGTGCGCTTCATGGAAACTTTAATATGAATCGCGATAATGAAAAAGACAGGAATAATCCGGAAACTTCTATAACTGTGAATACCCAATATGACAATAGAATTATTTATGAAAATTTCCCCTTTCATTTCACTATGAAAAGCCTGTCAGAATTCGGCATCACCAAACATACCAATACTGATTTTGCGATCTCAGCTGACGATATTGATTTGAAAAATACCTTTATTGTATTCCTGATAAAAAAACTCGGGTTATATACCCGTTTTGATGCAAATTCACACCTGTTTCCGGGATTTGTCCGGGAAGAATCAGAGTTTGATTTTAAGAAATATGATTTTAATAAAAAACTGGTGGAAAGCGGAAATAATGTCAATGAAATTACCCTGCAAAATAGTCTCTTTCCCTTAATTTTGAAAGAAGGTATCGGGATAAATTATCGGGTATTAAATTCCCAACGTTCTACCCTTAACCTACGTACTGGATTTGGTCTTCGACAGGAGTATAACAATGGAGTATATTTTTTTGATACAATTGATTCCACAAATACGAAGATATATAGGGAGATAGAATCTGTTTCAGAGCAAGGAACAGAGCTCTCAATAATTGGTAATTTTCAATTGCCGCTTAATTTAACATACAGTACGAATGCGGATGTGCTTTTTCCTTTTGATAAAGCAAAAAGTCCATCGGTAGATTGGGAAAATGTTTTCAATCTCAGACTTTTCAAATACATTTCAATTGATTATAAAATAAAATTACGTAATATTCAGAATGAAAATCAGAAAGAATATATTTTGGATAAGCATAGTTTGTTTTTACGCTTAACTTATTTTTTCAAGTAATTTTTGGTATTTTAAAATGTCCATGAATTTAAAAGACAAAACATTAATTTTGAGTGGCGAACTTACCAGGTTCAGTGTACCACAGCTATTTAAAGAACTTAAAAAGTTGCCCAAATCGGAAATTCGGGAAATTGATCTGGATAATGTTAACAAAATAGACAGTGCCGGAGTTGCTTTTTTAGATGAATTAATGCAAAGTTCCAAAACTTTGTCTCCTGAAATTACAAGGGCCAATGAGAGCGTCCTAAAGGCGATCAATACTTTTTCTTCTCTAAAAATCCCTAACTCTTCTCCAAGGCAAGAACCTGGTTTTTTTGAGAGAATAGGCACGGCTTTAATAAATTTTAAAACAGAAACAGTCCAAGGCCTTTTTTTAACATCTGATATTATATTTTGGTCAGTGGTTGCCGTTTTTAACAGGAAAAGTCAAAAAAAAGGAGTTATTACTCAGCAATGTCTGTTAATCGGCGCGGATGCCGTAGGGATCATCAGCTTGCTTTCTTTAATCCTCGGGCTTATTCTGGCTCTTCAATCAGCAGCTCAGTTAAGACAATTTGGAGCCAATATTTTTGTTGCCGATCTGATTGCAATTTCCATGGTAAGAGAAATGGGGCCCATGATGACGGCTATAATAGTAGCCGGTAGAAGTGGATCAGCGATAGCTTCTGAAATCGCAACTATGCAGGTTGCCGAAGAAATTGATGCACTCAAAGTTATGGCCATTAATCCCTTGCGCTATATTGTAGCACCCAAATTCAACGCAATGACAATATGTATGCCTTTGCTTGTTATTATTTCAATTGTTGTTGGGGTTATTGGCGGCCTGCTGGTTGGAATTTTTTATCTTGATCTCACTATAATGGCATATTTTACTGAATTATTCAGTGTTTTAACGACTAAAGATCTTATTGTCGGGCTTAGTAAAAGTCTCTTTTTTGCCTGGGTAATAGTAATAATAGGTGCTTACTATGGATTTAATGTCACGGGCGGCTCTGAAGGAGTCGGCAAAGCAACAACCCGCTCGGTAGTTGCTTCAATTTTTGCCGTGATTGTTCTGGATGCGATTTTTAGTTTAATCTATATGCTTTAATATGAAAAAACCGATAATAGAAGTAAAAAATTTAATTGCAAAATATGATGAAACACTTGTTTTAGATAACATTGATGTTGACATTTATCCCGGTGAAGTAACAATTATTCTCGGTGGCAGTGGTTGCGGCAAAACAACCCTGATCAAAAATATTTTGCGTCTTTACCAACCAATTCAGGGCTCTATTAAAATTTTCGGCAAAGAAACCATGGGTCTGTCACAGGAAAGTTTGGAACCGGTGCTGAAAAACATTGGAATGTTATTTCAAAATGGGGCCTTGCTGAATTCTATTAGTGTTTTTGATAATATTGCCATTCCTTTGGAACAACATACAAAACTTCCGGCTCAAATAATTGAAAAAATAATCAAAGTCAAACTTCATCTTGTTCAATTAGAAAAAGCGACTAATTTGCTTCCCTCAGAATTATCAGGGGGAATGAAAAAAAGAGCTGCACTTGCCAGATCAATCGCTCTTGATCCGCAGATTCTTTTTTGTGATGAGCCATCAGCCGGACTCGATCCGATTACCAGTGTGAAATTAGATGAGTTAATACTAAAATTAAAAGAACAACTAAATATGACAATTGTTGTAGTTACTCATGAATTAGCCTCAATTCACAGGATTGCAGATAAAATAATTTTTCTGGAAAAAGGAAAAAAACTGTTCCATGGCTCTCTGGCTGAAGCCAAGAAATCAAACATTCCGGAAATCGTTGATTTCTTTCAATCTGGTAAATTTTGAATAAAATATCTCAATAAAAATACATATTGGTATTTATTAATTTTGTAGTCTGTATTAAAAGAAATATCTGAGAGCGACAATTTAAATTGCCGTATATCAAAGAAAATACAGGATATTACTTTCCTAAATTGCAATAATTTGGTTGTATTATTCCATTCCTTGTCTTATTTTTCCATATAGACATTGTGAAATAAATAATAAACAAGAGTGGTTGGTGTAATTACAAAAGTCATGATAATGTAAAATGTAATTCATTTGAGAAATTATGGTAAAATCAAAAATATCTTTATCCGAATCAATGAATGAAGCAAAGAGTCTCAGGAAAAAAAATCAAAACAGACTGGAAACTTTGAGTGAAATATTTGGTTCTCTTGGTGTAAATGCAACCCGAAATATAGATATTATTGTCAAGTATGCCGGACAATTATTAGGTGGAACCTGTGCTGTTTATAATCGCCTGGAAAACAAAAAGAATTATCTGGTGGCTTGGACCGGACAGAATGTTTCTAGGGATATGGTAAAACAGGTTAATCCGGCAGGCCATATTTGCTATGAGTCGGTAATTAAAGGAAATGATAATATTTTTGTACTAGAGGATATAAAAAACTTAAAACGGGAAAAAGGCGATAAAAACATTGTAAAGTGTAAAATGCAATCTTATATCGGAGGGAAAATTTTCCGGGAAAATAAGACTGTTGGTTCTTTATGTGTAGTTAACCCAAAGCCCAGAAAATATACTAAAACAGACATCAATATTCTAAAAACACTTTGTAACGCTCTGTCTCTTCAGGAAGAACATTATCATCTGGAAAATGTTATAATGAAAAAAAACAATCTACTTAAAGCGCTTCGTAAGATATCAGAGTTACTTTTAAAAAATACAGACTATAAAAAAGCCTTGTCAGATGCGATTGAAATCATGGGTAAAGCCACTGATACCAGTAGGTTGTTGGTTGTACAAAAATTAAATAATGAGAAAAAACACCTGATAATTTCACAAACCCACGAATGGGTTAATAAAAACTCTCCGCCTATTAAAGAAAGTCCTGAAATTAATAAATTCCCTATTGACAAAGACACTTATGATCATTTGATAAAAACATTGAAATCCGGATTACATTTCGAAACAAATATAAAAAGTGAGAGTCAGGAAATAAAAGAATTCTTTTTAAAGTATGATATTAAATCGTGGATACTGGCTCCAATTTTCTTAGAATATGATTTCTGGGGAGTTTTGATTTTTGAACATCGTGATTATATCAAATATTGGACTTTGCCTGAAATTGATACTATTATGGAAGCTGCCCAGGTCATCGGTTTTTGCATTCAGCGATCTCAACGTGAACTTGCTTTACAGAAAACAAATGACAGTTTGAAAAAAACAATGGGTCAACTTAGGAAAAGTGAAAAACAATTTAGAAGTCTGTATGAAAATGCAACTCTCGGGCTTTACCGAACAACACCTGATGGGCAAATATTACTCGCTAATCCTGCCCTGGTAAAAATGCTTGACTATAGCAGTTTTAAAGAACTTGCTAAAATAAATCTTGAGGAGGAAGGTTTTGCCCCTGAATATTCAAGAGAAGAATTTAAGAAAATGGTAGAGAACAAGGATGGTTTGCAGGGGGAAGTGGCAAAATGGTTTACCCCGGCTGGTGATATTAAATATATGCGGGAAAGTGCCAATGCAATCCGGGATTCTGAAGGCAAGATACTTTATTATGAAGGTACTGTGGAAGATATTACAGAAGAATATATTTCCAAAGAGAAGGTAAAAGTCGGCGAGACACTTTATAAAACTTTGGTTGAAACATCTCCTGACGGAATCGCTTTACTTGATGTTGAGGGTAATCCGATTTTTTATAATCAACAACTTGCCAATCTTTTTAAATATGAATTAGATGAGATGCTGGATCATAATTTTTTTGAATATATTCCCGAAGAACATTTCATAGAAATTAGGGCAATATTTCATAGCAAACTCAAAGAAAATGAAATAATTATTAGAGAAATTGATTTTATCGGGAAAGACGAAAGCCATTTTTGTGGAAGGATTTCAATAGCCCTGGTACTTTACGAAACCTCAACACGGGAAAATATTATCTGTATTGTCCATGATATTACAAATCGTATTCAAAAAGAGAAAAAAATACAGCGTGCCCTTGCAGAAAAAGAAGTTATGTTGAAAGAAATCCACCACAGGGTGAAAAATAACCTTCAACTTGTAACAAGTCTGATTAATCTGCAAATACGACATGTTAAAAATGAAGCAGATATATCACTTTTTAGAGATACTCAGAACAGGGTACGGGCCATGGCGCTGATTCACGAGAGCTTATACCGCTCCGATGACCTTAGTCATATAGATTTTTTGGATTATGTTAAAAACCTGCTACATCATGTTTTTACATCCTTTCATGGTATGGCCCAACATATTCAATATCAAATTGATATCAAATCAATTTCACTTGATATTAATAAAGCAATTCCCTGTGGGCTAATTATCGATGAAATAATTACCAACAGCATGAAGTATGCCTTTCCAAATAACCAAGCAGGTAACATTTGGGTAAATATGAAGAAACTAAAGGACGAGAATGTTAGGTTGGAAATTAGAGATAACGGAATTGGCTTACCAAATGATAAAAACATGGAAAATAGTAAAACTTTGGGAATGGAATTAATCCAAACTTTGACTCGACAATTACATGGGAAACTGAAAATTAGTAACGATAATGGTGCAAAATTTCAAATTACTTTTCCCATGGTATACAATTATCCGAAGATCCCAAAACATTTATTATAATATTATATATCCGAAACTCAATTGGCTCTATTCGTTTAGTGAAATTGAGTTTGGTGTTTTTCAAAACTCATCCCCCTACCCCTTCTCTTGTAAGAGAAGGGGAGTGCTGATAAACTATAGATTTTTGATAATATATTGAGAGGGGATGAATTTAAAAGTATTTTTTCATTCTTAGCCATCGGCTAAAGCCGAAGGTTAATATTTTGTGTGATGAATGAGTTTATTTTGGTATTTTTTTATTTATAATTTCTTACTTTAATAGGATACCAACTTTAAAACCATTGACCCAATTGAAGTGTGGTTGATGATTTTGACAGGAAGTTTTCTGTTGTCATTACTAATATATATAGAAATTCTATTTTTATATTTAAATGTTTTTGCAGATATTTTTATAGGTTCCAATTGATAACAGGAAAATTTACCAGCCGGAACTTTGATGCTTTTTGGCTTGCGTACAACAACTTCGAAGGGAATTAATTTATCATTGTCAAAACTATCAAAGGCAATATGTTTTCCGGTAAACAGGCTTTCCGCTCTGATATAATAAAACATGGCAACACTGTCAAAAACCGGTCCGTTAATTTTTGTGGTTTTCTCATTTGAAACAGCGAGGGAGTCAAAATAATTAAACTTCACATTATACTGTTTTGTGTATTTTCGTTCCGAAATGTCCTTTTTAAATGCCAGGGAATGGAGTTGATTAGCATCAACCCGGGTTTCCAGTATATCCCTGATTTTGTAAATTTTATCAAAAAATGGTCTGGTCAGAGTTTTTGAACTGATACGAAATACCGGAACTGAATTTGTTGTATCAAGGGATAATACTCTCATATCAGCTTCACCCGCTTTGATAAAATTCATATATACAGAGTATTTCAGGACCTCTCCCGGCTGAAAAGGTAAATCTCTCCTGGTTTGCTGACAATATATTTTATTTGTATTCATGGTAATAATTAAAATAAAGTTTAGTACAATAGTTAAAAATTTCATGGCTTTCCTGTTTTTTCCAATAAATTTACAACTATAGATTTGACTTTTAAAATCAATTATTTATATTTTCCATTGTAAGAATAATCCCTAAATTATGATTGATTGTTAGATGAATATGAATAAAAATATAAAGATGAATAAAAAATTTGGAACCTTCGAGGGTGTATTTACACCAACTGTTTTAACTATTTTAGGTGTTATTTTATACTTGCGTTTGGGCTGGGTTGTTGGTAATGCGGGACTTGGCGGCGCACTGTTAATAATTTTGATGGCCAATATTGTTACGATTATTACCGGGCTTTCTATCGCAGCTATTGCTTCGAATATAAAGATTGGAGCAGGTGGGTTGTATGCCCTGATCTCACGTTCACTTGGCCCTGAAATTGGCAGTGCTATTGGCATACCTTTATATTTATCACAGGCACTTAGTGCTGCTTTATACATTGTTGGTTTTAGTGAGGGTTGGTTATCGATTTTTCCGGAACATAATGCACTACTTGTGTCTTCATTGGTTTTGTTAGTACTGTTTCTGGTTTCATTTATCGGTGCTAAAATCGCCATGAAAATACAATTTATTATTTTATCTCTCATTGTATTGTCACTTTTTTCGTTTTTTGCAGGGCAAAGTCCTATTGCAAGAGAGATTGTTATCTGGGGCGATTTTCAAAAAGCAGATTTTTGGAAGATTTTTGCAATATTTTTTCCGGCAGTGACCGGAATTGCTGCTGGCGCTGCTATGTCAGGTGATTTGAGGAATTCCAGGAAAAGTATGCCCTTTGGAATAGTATCCGGTGTACTTATTACAATGGTCGTTTATATTGCAGTGGCGTTTTGGTATGATTATCAGGCTAATTCAGATGAATTGGTAAATAACTATACAATAATTTTAAAGTTATCCCGCTGGCCGGTTCTTATTTTGGGTGGAATCCTGGGCGCTACTTTATCATCTGCACTTGGAAGTATAATGGGTAGCCCTCGTACTTTATTGGCATTAGGGCAGGACAAGGTTATCCCATTTTCAAAATACTTTGCAAAACTCAGTAAAAACGGTGAGCCACGGTTTTCCCTGTTTTTGACAGTTGTTTTTGTTGAAATTTGTTTGCTGCTTGGTGATCTTAATTCTCTGGCCCCTTTATTAACAATGTTTTTCCTAATCACCTATGGGATATTAAATTTTGCGGTTGCCATTGAAAAAGGAATTGGCATTCCATCTTTCAGACCTAGTTTGAATGTACCCACCATAATTCCTATTCTTGGTGGTATATGGTGTTTTATTGTGATGTTTTTAATTAATCCGCTGTTTGCAGGAGTTGCCCTTGTTTTTATCGCCGGATTTTATATTATTCAGATTAAGCGCGGTTTAACAGTACCATGGAGTGATGTTCGCGGTGGATTGTTTAATGCAATTGCTGAATGGGCAGCCAAAACTTCAACAAGATTGCCTGTGAACGAAAAAACATGGAAACCAAATTTGCTGATCCCCATTGAAGATCCGCGTCGCTGGAGAACTATAGGATCTTTGATTCGGGATATTATTTATCCAAGTGGTACTGTGCGATTTTTTTCAATTAATGTGAAAAGTCAAAATAAAATTTTTGAAAATATTCCATTAATCAAAGATAAATCTTCCCGGGGAATTGAAGGTCGTCAAGATTCATCGGAAATATTGGATGAGCGCCTGAAAGAATTTGTTAAACCCCTAAAAGACGAAGGTATATTTACGGCTGAGACCGCCATTGAATGTGATGATTTGATAAACGGTTTGAGTGTAATTACTCAGACCACCAAGGGTATGTTTTTTCCACCGAACACAATGTTTCTTACAATAAGTAAAGACCGGGCAAAAGATGAGAGGCTTAATAAGATTATCCAGATTGCCCACAAAGAACACCTTGGAATCTGTATTTATGCTCAGCACCCGGTATCCGCCCTTGGTAATCGTAAAATAATTAATGTCTGGTTGCGCCAGGGGAGTCCAAACAGAAATCTTGCACTGTTGATTGCTATTCAATTAAAGAAGAACTGGCAGGGATTAATTCGGCTTATCCTGGTTATTAACAGAGAAGAAGATCGAGATCAGGCTAATCGTTTTTTAAATAAGATTGATGATAAAGCCCGGATGCCACATGGAACAGAAATTTCTGTATTAGTCGGTGATTTTCAGGAAGTTTTAGCCAACTGTCCTGTTGCAGACCTGAATATTTTTGGAATGACTGAAAGAGCAAGTGGTTTTAGTATGAATCAATTAATGGAATTATCAAATTATTCATGTATTTTTGTCAAAGATTCAGGCAATGAAAATATTCTTGCCTGACGATGTTTCAATGATCATTGTAGTTTAAAAACAGTCACTCTTGTAAAAATATATAATTTTACTGTTTATAAAATTATCAAAGTAAGGAAAAAAATGCTTACAAATATAAAAAAATGGTATCGCCCGCACACTATTGATGAAGCCCTTTCTTTAATGAAAAAAGGAGAGGTTATTCCCTATTTGGGAGGAACGGGTTTTTTACATGGCAAAACAGTCAAAGCCAGTGCTTTTATAGATATGCGTGGATTAAAGTTGAATTTTGTTGAACAAACAGATTCCGGTGTTTATATAGGGGCAGGCAGAAAATTCAGTGACATTGGTAAGTGCCAGTGTACAGACGGAAGGGTGATTTTAAGAGATGCTATCAAACAGGCAGCATCAACACCTTTAAGAAATCTCATTACAATTGGAGGATCACTGGCAATGATGCCGGCCTGGTCAAATATTGTTACACCTCTATTAGCACTTGATGCAAAAGTGGAGATATTGGGAACAGTTGCCGGCACTTATGAAATTGAAGATTATATCAGACAAAAACCTCTGGATGGAACATCATTAATTCACAGGGTTTTTATACCCTTGGTGCCCGGTAACGGTGTATATTATCGATTTGGAAAAACCAGGTTTGATTATTCTGATCTGGATATTGGGGTCTATCTGGAAATCAAAGACGATTTAATAGGAAAAGCCAGGATTGTGATAGGTAATATTTTTCCCAAAGCCAAAAGACTTCACAATGTTGAAGATTATCTTGTTGGGAAAACAACGGGCGAAATACAACTTGTTGAATATTTTCAAAAGCATAATATTTTTCCGACAAAAACGAGTTCAAAACTTAGCGAGTATTGGAAAAATATAATTCATGTCCACATAAACAGAGCAATTAAGGAAATTGAAGAGAAATTCCAACAGGAAAAAAATCAATAATAACAGGTGGTTGATTTGAAAGTCAAATTAAATATTAATAATCATGATAAATTATTAGAAATTCATCCCGGTGAAACTTTATTGGAAACTTTGCGAAATAATAATTTTAAAGGAGTGAAATGTGGTTGTGGAACCGGAGATTGTGGAGCCTGCTTGGTTATATTAAACGAAGACGCTGTTAATTCCTGCCAGGTTTTAACGGCATCTATTGATGGAGAATCAGTTACCACAATCGAAGGCATTGGCAGTATGGACAAGCCTCATCTCATTCAGGAAGAATTAGTAAAAGCAGGCGCTGTTCAATGTGGATATTGTACCCCGGGAATTGTTATTTCTGCTTATACATTATTGAAAAAAAATCAGAATCCCACTGATGATGAAATTAAAGCAGCCTTAGATGGAAATCTATGCAGGTGTACCGGGTATGTTAAAATTCTTGATGGAATAAAAAATGCCGTAAAAAGAATGTCTGCAAAATGAATAATAATTTTCCCGTTAATTAAAATAACTATTTCAAATTGGTGGCAATAATGAAAACAGTTGGAAAATCAGTAAAGAAAATTGACAGTTTGTCTCTAAGTACCGGCCGGATGAAGTTTTATGATGACTATTCATTTCCTGATGAAGCATATATAAAAATGCTTTTTTCACCCCATGCTCATGCGAAAATATTGTCAATCGATACATCTCAGGCTGAGAAAATTGATGGTGTTATTGATATTTTACATTTTAAAAATGTTCCCCGGATTTTACATACAACAGCCGGACAGGGATTTCCCGAGCCATCGCCCTATGATGCTGTGATGTTTGATAATATTATGCGTTTTGTAGGAGATCGGGTTGCTGCTGTTCTGGCGGAAACTCCGGCGATTGCTATTGAAGCAATTTCCAGGATTAAGGTAGAATATGAAATTCTTGAAGCTGTCTTTGATTATGAAAAATCAATGGATAAGGGAACAACCGTTCTCCATTCCGAAAAGGATAAAAAATATCCCATTCCAATCCCTTATTACCCTGAAAAAAATATTGCAGCAGAAGTTAATATTGATATTGGAAATCTGGAACAAGGTATTGTAGAGAGTGATTATAGATTCGAAGAAACCTTTTATACTCATTATGGTGCTCATGCAATGCTGGAACCTCATGGTGTAGTAACATATTTAGATGAGAATAATCGTCTGGTAATTATCACCGCTACCCAGGTTCCATTTCATGTTAGAAGAATCTGTGCTATGGTTTTGCAGATTCCAATAAAAAAAATTCGGGTTATAAAACCGCGAATCGGGGGTGGTTTTGGTGGAAAACAGGAGGTTTTTTTAGAATATGTGGCCGGTTTGTTTACCTTGAGAACAGGGCGACCTGCTAAAATTGTTTATACCAGAGCAGAGGTTTTTCAGTCTTCCAGAACCCGACATCCAATGCGGGTTACTATCAGATCGGGCTTAAATAAAAATGGACAAATTCACGCCCTGGGTATTGAAGCTCTTATGAATACCGGAGCTTATGGTTCACATGCCCTAACGGTTCTTTCCAATGGCGGATCAAAAGTCCTGCCTCTGACAAACAAAGTCCCTCACCAGAGATTTGCCGGAACTACAGTATATACAAATTTGCCGGTTGGCGGAGCATATCGTGGATATGGAGCTACTCAGTCATATTTTGCTGTTGGTCAGGTTATGGATATGATGGCCAGGAAGATTGATCTGGATGTGTTGGATTTTTATAAGCAAAATACAATCAAAGTCGGCGAATCCTCTCCGATTTTTGAAAAACTTGGAGAGGGGAAAGAGGGAGTTAAAATGATAGTCGATTCCTGTGGCCTTGAAGAGTGTATTGATCTGGGCGCTAAAGAGATTGGCTGGAACAGCAAACGCAATAAAAGAATAATAAATGGAACCAGAGCGCGCGGAGTGGGTATGGTTTGTTTGATGCAGGGCTCTGGAATTCCAAGAATTGATATGGGTGCCGCTTATATGAAAATGAACGAAGACGGCTCTTTCAATTTAGATATCGGAGCTACTGATATTGGAACCGGATCGGATACTATTCTGGGGCAGATTGCAGCTGAAACTTTAGGTGTTGACATTGAAGACATTATTGTATTGTCCTCGGATACTGACCAGACACCTTTTGATGTTGGTGCCTATGCTTCTTCTACCACTTTTATTTCCGGTGAAGCTGTTAGAAAATGTGCATTGAAAATTAAAGAAGAGATTTTTAAAGTTGCTTCGGAAATGGCGAATATTCCCATCGAAAAATTGGAATTAAAAAATAAACAGGTTATATGGACTGGTGGGAAATTAGATTTTAAAGATATTTGTATTTATGCACTTTATACTAATAACCAGCTGCAGATACAGGCTACTGCTTCAAATATTGCTGATGTGTCACCACCACCTTTTTCTGCACATTTTGCAGAGGTCGAAGTTGATACTGCCACCGGAGAATTTTCTATTGTTAAATATGTGGCAGCTGTAGATTGTGGAACAGCGATTAATCCAAAATTAGCGGAGGGGCAGGTCGAAGGTGCGGTAGTAAATGGGCTTTGCTGGGCTTTAACAGAAGAATATAAGTTTAATGAAAATGGTAAAATGGTCAATGCTGATTTTGGCAGATACAAAATATTTACCGCTGCTGATTTGCCGGATCTAAAAACTATTTTAGTTCCGACTTACGAACCTTCCGGGCCTTATGGTGCAAAATCTGTTAGTGAAATTGCAATTAACGGACCTGGTCCGGCGATTGCCAATGCAATTTATGATGCGGTTGGCATTAGGATTCATTCATTACCATTAACAGCAGAAAAAATATATGAAAAATTAAAACAAAAATAAAAGTTAGGAATTTTCATGATTGATTTAAAAAAATACCCGGAACAATTAAAACGTACTGTAAAACGCTGTCGCGAAAGAAATATTATTATCCCTACTTTTGAAGAACAGGTAAATCCTGAAAAAATAGATGGGAAAATAAAATCTAAACTTAAAAATAAAGGTTTGTGGGATATTACACCGGAAAATCTCTTTCGGATTACCTGGAAAAATGAACCGAAAGAAAGTGGTGGTTTGTATGGAGATGTCAATTTTCTGGAACTGCCTTCAGAATTAACCGGGGTAAAGGCCCGGGTCATTGGGCTGGTGGGTAAATGGTTCCCTACCGGTGCACACAAGGTGGGTGCAGCTTATGGCTGCCTGGTTCCGCGACTTGTAACCGGGCAATTTGATCCTACCGTTCATAAGGCTGTTTGGCCGTCAACGGGAAATTATTGTCGGGGTGGTGCATATAATTCAGCGCTTTTAGCCTGTGAATCTATCGCGATTTTACCGGAAGAGATGAGTAAAGAGCGTTTTGAATGGCTCAAAAATGTTGCGGGGGAAGTGATTGCAACCCCGGGTTGTGAAAGTAATGTAAAAGAGATTTACGATAAATGTTGGGAGTTAAGAAAAACCCGCGACGATGTAATGATTTTTAACCAGTTTGATGAATTTGGAAATCATTTATGGCATTATGAAGTTACGGGCAAGGCTTTTGAAGAAGTCGTTAATAAAATTGCAGGGCCAAAAGATCGGGTAGCCGGATTGGTCTCGGCCACCGGATCAGGTGGTACAATCGCGAGTGGCGATTATTTAAAAAAACTATATCCAAATGTTAAAATCGTTGCCAGTGAAGCGCTTCAATGTCCAACTTTGATGTATAATGGTTATGGTGGTCATCGTATAGAAGGTATTGGTGACAAACATGTACCCTGGATTCATAATACTCGTAATACTGATATGGTTATCGCCGTTGATGATAATGATTGTATGAACCTGATTCCACTTTTTAACAAACCGGAAGGACGTGATTTTCTCCAAAAAACAGGCATTGATAAAGAAACATGTGACCAATTAGATTTACTTGGAATTTCAAGTATTGGTAATGTGCTTGCTGCAATAAAATTTGCTAAATATTACGAGCTTGATGAAAATGATATTGTATTTACAATTTTTACGGATTCAATGGAATTATATCAATCTCGTCTTAAAGAATATGATGATAAATATGGCCGTTTTCAAACCAGTGACGCTGAAAGAACTTTTGCTCAGCATTTAATGGGACAGAAAATTGATAACGTCATGGAACTTTCATACTATGATAAAAAACGGATTCATAATCTGAAATATTTTACATGGATCGAACAACAGGGAAGTTCCCTGGATGAACTTAACGCCCAATGGTATGATTATGAAGATTATTGGGGAAAAATTCAGGCTATGGCCCCGGCAATCGATAATGTTACCAGAGAATTCAATGATATGGTGGGATTACTTTAAGGAAAAATGTGTTTCCTGTTATTGCAATAATATCATTTTTTTAGTTTGAGAAAAGCCATCCTCTGTTGCCATTTGGTAGAAATAGATACCACTGACAACTCTGCAATTACTGCTATTTGTTCCATTCCATGTAATTCTATGCAAACCAGACTGAAAATTTTTATTGATCAGAGTTTTTATATGCTGACCTTTAATATTAAAAACAGAAATTTTAATATTGGCAGGTTTTTGGATTGAGAACTCAATATTAGTTTCCGGATTAAAGGGATTGGGGAAATTTGAAAGAAGTTTAAATCCTTCCAAAATTTCATTGTGGGATTCCGGTATAATATCTACGTCATTATTATGAAATCCAAGGTTACTAAAATAATCTTTTTCAAAAACCAACCATTCTGAATTTTCTTCCGAATCTCCGGCTGAAACCAGCCAGTCCGTGTTTCCCCGTAAAACTCCGGTTTTTTTAATCAGGGTGTGGTCTTTTGTGGCATCTTCTATCCCGGCTACAGACCAGCCGTCACCCGGATCAATTCCATTAAAATTTCCAATAAAATCAAGAAAGGTTGTGTCAATTCCATCTATTTTGACAAGCGCTCTTACATCATTTCCGTTAAATCCAACAACATACCCGGCCTGGTTATTAGGCAGAATATCATCTGCATTATTTAGTATTTCGGTTTCAGCCTGGGAATTAGCAACCACCCAGACATTTTCTTGCCCGAGAATTTGCCCGGCAGGAAAGGAATAGTTTTCTTCATTCCAGGAATTACCATTAAAATTACTAATAATCTGATATCCGTCTAAACAAACATCCTGTTGACTACCATTATATATTTCCAGTGCCTTGTTATAAACTGAACCTTCAATATATTCGGAAAAGAAAAGGTTTTCTGCATTTTCCAGTGTTCTGGTGAAACGGAAATCTGCATAAACCGGCAAATGGTCTGAAGCATTATAAAGGGCATCTGCGATTTCTGACGAAACAGCAGAATTTGTTTGATAATTTACAGCATCGCCAAAGTGGTTACCATCATTTCCATAGGTTATATAAGAATCCTCAATAAATTCCATTCCTCCCGGCAAAAGAACCTGTTCAGATGTAAGAATAAAATCCAGCCTGGTTCTTAAACCGCTGGAGTTTGGATAACTGGAAGAATATCTTGTGCTGTGAGTATGATAGGGAGCAAAGTTTTGATTGCTGTTCCATTCTCCAACCTGATTAATAGGATCAAAAACTCTGCCTGTATTTTCATTTTCCGAATTGGTTAGATTTTGCCATCCCGATTCAGAAGCATTTAGAATGTTGAAATCTCCAACAACCAGGAAATAGGAGTCTTCATCCAGTGTATTCAGATAGTTTCTTAAAGCTGCAGTCTGACTTGCCCGGGTATCAATGTCATCCTGGATATTGTCGGAAGTATTGGCTTTTAGATGAAGACTATATACATTGAAACTGGTGCTGTGCTCGTCTTCGGTGAAATTTACTTTCAGGGCATCGCGCAGATAATCTGTAGCAATATCTATAGTCTGAATAGAATTAACTGTCAGATGCTCAGTCTTATAGTAAAGTCCAATGTCTTGCCAACAAAATTGATCAATAAATGCAGAATTATAAAGAGTCTCTTCGTAGTTGAGAATATTATCCAAAAAATCCTGATTCCCGGAATTTCCCCAGATTTCTTCGACAATTAAAATATCCGGATCAACTGAATTGATGATATTTCTCAAATCATCTTTTCGATCAGTATCTTCCGATGGTTCTTCACCATAATTTTGGATATTATAACTCATAATTGTATATGTTAACGGAGGAGCGGGCAAAGTTGTTATTTCAATAGTAATTTTTGCAGATTCACCGTCATTATTAAAAGCTGACAATCCAAATAAATATTTTGTATTCGGTTCCAGGTTGTCTATTTGGATCGAGGTTGTATTTGGATTTAAAGTTTGAATCAGATCAGAGTTTTGATACAAATTAAAACCAGATTCGTTATTTGAGTTGTCATTCCAGGCAAGGGTTACTGAGTTTTGAGTCAGGTTTGAAAATTGGATGTTTGATGGCATTTGGGGACCATCTCCCCATATCATTCCTACGTATTCAGGGTGATCAATGAATGGATTCCGGTTATTTTGATAGCTATATACAACATCATTTCTGTGAATTTCAAAATTATCAGGCGGATCTTCAAGATGCCATTCCAAAAGAGTAGAAAGTTTGCCATGTCTGGGTTCTTTATTTGGTGAAGAATTAACATAATCAACAGCAACCAGATCGGGTTCTCCATTATCACCTTCATATCGTACATCCATATACAAAATCATCCTGGCGACGTCACCCTTTACTTCGTCTCTGGGCTCCCATGAATCAGTGTCTGTGTTACAACCGGTTGCTTCACTATGCGGTGTACCGCCATTGTCAAAATCTTTATTTCCACGGCTTGAATTTACTGATGAATCAGTCGGACGTAAATGGTGTGCATCTGTTCCACAGGGAGGATTGTTTCCAAAATCACCATGGGATTTTGCCCATACATGCTCTCGGTTCCAGTCATTCGAACCTGCACCAAAAGATGATTTCGGTTGAGAACGACCAGTATATAACAGAATGATATTGTTAGAATTATTTGGATCTTCATCAGAGTTTTTTAAAATATAATCTCGTAAAGCATCATAGGAATATTCCGAATGATCGTCTATAATATTATGGAGAGCATTCCTGAGCGCATTGCCGGATAATCCCTCAGCATTGGAATAATAACCATCAGGAATCTGGGCCATTAATATTTGTAGGCCTAATATTATAATAAAACAAAATAGTTTGTACTGTTTATTCATCATTTTAAATCCTTTTTAAAAAACTAAAGTTAGTCCTAAATATAGTAAAAATGAAAGTAACATGGGAGACAATAAAATATTTTTCATTCTGTTAAATAAATAAAATAAAATTACAAAAAACATAAAAATATTAAGATAGTTTAAATCTTTTGGGCTTTTTCGGCTATTAATGAATGAAATATGTGAATTTATATAAAATTAATTGAAAAAAAAAGACATGGGAGCTTGATAAATGATTAGAAATAAGTTAAACTTTAAGGCTATATTAAAAATGAAAAATGTGATAACCAAAAATAAAAAAGAAGGTGAATTATGAGTAAATCTGTTTATACGTTTGGTGCAGGTAAAGCCGAAGGAAAAGCCACAGATAAAAATCTGCTTGGTGGAAAAGGCGCTAATCTTGCTGAAATGAATTTAATCGGTGTACCGGTTCCTGCCGGTTTCACAATTACTACCGAAACATGTATTAATTTTACAAAAAATGGTAGAGAAAAAACTTTTGCAGCAATTAAAGCAGAGGTTGAACATGGTATTGCATATGTTGAAGATATTATGGGAGCAAAGTTTGGTGATCGTGAAAATCCTCTTTTAGTTTCTGTTCGTTCCGGTGCACGTGTTTCTATGCCTGGTATGATGGATACAGTTTTGAACCTTGGTTTAAATGATGACGCTGTTGAAGGTTTAGCGGCAAAATCAAATAATCCACGTTTTGCCTGGGATTCATATCGACGTTTCGTTCAAATGTACGGTGATGTTGTTTTAGGTATGAAACCAGAAAGCAAAGAAGATATCGATCCTTTCGAAGAAATTATTGAAAAAACCAAAGAAGCAAAAGGTGTTGAAAACGATACTGAACTTACTGTTGATGATTTAAAACAACTCGTTGTTGACTTTAAAGCAGCTGTAAAAAAAGTAACCGGACATGATTTTCCTGCAGATCCGTGGGAACAGTTATGGGGTGCTATTGGTGCTGTTTTTGGAAGTTGGGATAATGAACGCGCTGTTGTTTATAGAAGACTAAATCGTATTTCTGACGATTGGGGAACAGCCGTAAATGTGCAGGCAATGGTTTATGGAAATATGGGTCAAAACTCAGGAACCGGAGTTGCTTTTACACGTGATGCCGGAACCGGTGAAAATCTTTTTAATGGTGAATATTTAATTAATGCTCAGGGTGAAGATGTTGTTGCCGGTGTTCGTACTCCTCAGGAAATTACTCTTCAGGGATCAAAAAGATGGGCTAAACTGGCAAGTGTAGATGAAGCGGTCAGAGCCTCAAAATATCCATCATTGGAAGAACAAATGCCAAAAATGTTCAAAGAATTAATGGATATTGAAACAAAACTGGAAAATCATTATAAAGATATGCAGGATCTTGAGTTTACTATTCAGGACGGAAGACTTTGGTTACTACAGACTCGTAATGGAAAACGAACCGGCGCTGCTATGGTAAATATTGCCATTGAGATGCTTGAAGAAGGTATGATTGATGAAAAAGAAGCAGTATTAAGAGTTGAACCAA
>JAOZSR010000177.1 GCA_029939575.1 Fidelibacterota bacterium | reverse complement strand
TTTTTACAATTAATTTTCAAATTTGACCACTTACTATTAACTAACTGATGCAGAAGGAATTGTGAATTTATCGAGTCCATTTTTACAATTGATAACAGGCAAAGGTCTAAATTGATAACTCTTTGACAATCAATTAATTCTACAATTAACGAGTCCATTTTTACAATCTTTCCAAAGGTCTGAATACTAAATGGATTCATTTGATAAATCCGTGTGCTATTCATATTGCATTTTTCCAAATCTGATTTTTTTTGATTAACAAATTTTTCAATATTTTTGAGTGTTTTAATTTTCTTGTTCCGTTCTTTTTGTTGTTCACGATTTCGTTTTACATATTCAGGATTTGCCTGACGATATTCTTGCTGATACTGATCCAATGGATAATTCCGTTGCCATTGTCGAACACTTTCTCTTTGGTTTTCACCATAATCCTTACCTGTCTGCATTTTTTCTTTTTGCCATTTTCTCTTTCGAACCTTTTGACATTCTTTTGCTCCACAATACTTTTGATTACCTTTAAGGCGAGGATTACCTCGTAAATGTTTGTGGCAATTTTTGCATATAAAAAATTTATACATAAGAAACACCTTTTTTATTAAATAGCACTTATGTATAATTACAGTTTTTTTTTGTTATCTATAAGAATAAAATAAAAACAATATTAAATTATATGGATTTCTATTATCTTTCTTTTTTCAAAGAACCAGGGTACTTTTAATATACGAGAATAACAGCAAATTTACTTTTTACGGAATTGTCATTGTTGATTCTATTTTTTTTTAATCTTAAAATATATTTAACTTTTCTTTACAATGATTTGTCATATATTTTGAAAATCGAAATTATACTAATTAATATTATGGAGTTCTCAGAATGAAAACCAATTTTATCACTATTATTTTATTTTTAGCCACTTTTTGTACTTTTTCCAATGCTCAGGAGCCACGTGGAAATCGACCCGGAATGAATCCTCAAATGATGAAAGCAAATATTACAATTACCGGAAAAGTATTTAGTAAAAATAATCAGAAACCGGTAGAATATGCTAATATTATTTTATTCAGAAAACAAGACAGTACCCAGGTGAATGGTAATATTTCTGACAAAAACGGTATTTTCAAAATTACTAAAGTACGTCCGGGGAGATATTTTCTGGATATACAGTTTATGGGATTTGCCAAAAAACGGATCGAAAGATTAGGAGTTCGGCCGGGTTCCGACATTGTCGATGTTGGTGAAATTTACCTCACACCAGAGATGGTAAATATGGATGAGGTTTTAGTAGAAGCAGATCGGATATCCGTTGCTTTTCAAATAGATAAAAAAGTCGTCAATGTCGGTTCCCAGGCTGTTGCTGCATCCGGGACTGCTGTAGATGTTTTGGAAAATATTCCATCAGTTACTGTAGATATTGAAGGAAACGTCTCTTTGCGTGGAAGTGAAAATTTCACCGTGCTGATTGACGGGCGTCCCACTATTTTGGAACCAAATGAAATATTACAGCAATTACCGGCTTCAAAAATTGAGAATATTGAAATCATTACTAATCCATCAGCAAAATTTGATCCTGACGGTGTGGCGGGAATTCTTAATGTCATAATGAAAAAAAATAAACTGGAAGGAATTAGCGGAATTATCAATCTGAATGGAGGAACCAATAAAAAATATGGCACTGATGTATTAGTTAGTTATCGTAATCATAAATATTCAGCTTTTCTCAGTTTGGATTATAATCAGCGAAATTTTTCAGGTCAAAGAAGATCAGAACGTATTTTGACAAATTTATCAGGAGACACATATCAAACTAATTCTGAAGGTGATGGAAATTTTTCAATGGTTCCCTATTCAATCCGTAGTGGATTTGAATATTTTATTTCACCCATGGATATGTTGGGTTTGGGTGTAACTTTTGGGAATCGGTCTATGAAGCGTTCCAGTGATTTGATGTATGAAGAATTCAATAGCATTGATAACATAAAAAAGGAATATCTGAGCATTGATGAAACAAAACGTGGTGGAAATTATTTCAGTTTTAATCTTGATTATCAGCACAAATTTAACAATGATGGTCATGAATTATTGGGAAAGGCAAGTTTTAATACAAGAAGTGGTGATGATGAAAGCATAAATTATCTAAAAGAATTAAGTGGTGAAATTAGTGAAGGGCAAAAGTCAAAGGAAAGTGGACCTTCAACCGATTATAGATTTAAAATCGATTACACATGGCCATTAAACAAAACAGACAAGTTTGAAGCAGGTATTCAGAGCAGGTTAGATAATTCTAACGAAGACAATGACGTTTTTAATTTTAATACCGAAACAGGTGAATATGAAATTCAGGAATTATTTTGTCATTCTACAGAATATCAGAAAAATATTCATTCTGCTTATTCAATGTACTCTTTTGCTCGTGGCAGGTTAGGAATTCAAGGTGGATTACGCGGAGAATATACAAATAGATTGGTTGAATTAATTGATGAGGATAAATCTCATAAAATAAATAGGGTCGATTTGTTCCCTTCTGCTCATATTTCCTGGAAACAAACAGAAAGAACCCAGTTTATGGGAAGTTATACACGCAGAATACACAGACCACGTGGTTATTGGCTTGAGCCATATATAACCTGGAGAGATGCATATACAGTCAGACAGGGTAATCCGGCGATAAAACCGGAATATATTGATTCTTATGAATTATCCTTTTTACAATATATTGGGAAAAATATGTTTTCCTTAGAAGCATATCGAAGAATCAACAATAATAAAGTGGAACGTGTTCAATCGGTTTATGAAGGTTATGATGATGTGATCCTTCAGTCAATTGCCAATGTAGGAAAAGATTATACTTTTGGAACGGAGTTTATGCTACGGATGAATCTTACGAAATGGTGGTCTGTGAATTTAATGGGGAATCTATATGATTATCAAATCAAAGGTGAATTTAACGGACAGGAATTTGATAATGGAAGCTTTAACTGGAATACCAGAGCGAATAGTGATTTCAAACTTAAAACAGGCACAACACTACAGATCAATTCAGGTTACAATAGTCGTTCTGTAACAGCACAGGGCGAACGCAAAGCCAGTTACAGAGTAAATATGGCCATAAAGCAATCTTTCATGAAAAAGAAAATGACAGCAACCTTGCAGGTTCGTGATATTTTTGGTACAGGAAAACGTGAATATGTTACCGATACAGATAGATTGTATAGTTATAATTACATGGAACGGGAAGCGCCAGTGATTATGTTAAATCTGAGATATAATTTTAATAATTACCGAGAAACAAAAAAACGTAGTCAGGAAAATAGCAGTGAATTTGAAATGGAAAGTGAGTTTTAAAAATCACAATTCTGT
>JAOZSR010000176.1 GCA_029939575.1 Fidelibacterota bacterium | reverse complement strand
CTTTGACATCATTATCAAAAGTCTTGGATATCTTTTTTAATTCAATTTCTGCCATTATTTTCCTTAATTACTCACTAAATTATTTAATGTTTTTCTATCACAGACTATTTCATTTTCAAAAATAATCTATTTATTTTATGGTATAATTTTCATTCATCTGCATTGATAACAAACATTCAATGGTTGACTCAGCGCCACTATTAAAATTCACACTTCCTTCATTAATTCCATCAAAACAACGCCCATTATTAGGATCATACATTCGGGTTTTTGCGATATTTGCTCCTGAATACCATTGAAAAACTCTATTTGCATATTTAGAGTATTTTTTCTCTCGTGTAATTTCTGCCAATGATTTTATTCCTCTATATACAGAATTAATTCCATAAGCAATTTGCGGATAAGTTTCCATTTTATATTCTGCATCTGTATTAACAATAATTTTTCGAGGAAAATCATGTGCAAGAAAAAAAGGTATAAAATTATCAGCCCAAAGTCGTACGCTATTCAACAATTCTTCATTTTTTGTAATCTTATAAACTTCAAGCAGAGCATATGCATGGGAATTTCCCCAGGCATGCCATATATTTTTCCAGCAGAAATACATTCCTCTTATATCTGATCCTTGTTTATTGTATTGACGCAGAATAATTGCTTCAGAAAATTTTTCCATTTCTGAAAAATAATCAAAATCTCCGGTGCTATGAAGTTTTGCTAAAACCATTAATAATTCATTAGTAATATCCGATGCATCATTAACCATCCATTCCGGTTTTTTGCCAATTTCTGATTCTGAAATTTTCGGATAATTAGCCAAAATAATTTTTATTTGAGAATTCATTAATTTAAGACGGTTAATAATTTCCTTTTTTAAGTTTTCATAATCAGGATTATCTTTAAAAATATTATATGCAGCTGCTAATCCTCGTAAACCTCTTACTGCCCAAAATCCAAAATCAGCGCGACTATTGACATGCTCTTTATTTATTGTACCATCTTCAAATAAAAAATTATACCATAAACCATCATCCCGGCTTAAATGAAGAAGAAAATTTGCCATGTTTTCTGCAATCGGAATCAACTTGTTGTTTTTTTGAATTAATATTTCATATTCCAATACTTCCATATATCGTCCAACATCGTCAACACAAGTCATGCCCTCTCCTTTTGCATATACATGATCATAACTTGGTGCATCGGCATAAATCGATATAAAAGCTAACATTTTACCATTAATTTCTACACTATCCACCAGGGAAAGTGAATGTTGCAGATTTACTACTCTCTCCTGTTTTTCACAAGAAAACAGGAAAAAAATTATATATAAAATTATGATTTTTTTCAATCTAAATCAGCCAATCTTTTTTATCAAATATTACATCACATTTATTAATATAGGCAGCACCAATTACAGTATCAGCTCCTGCATATATTACATAATATTTATCATCATGTTCGATAGTTGCACAACTAAAAATAACATTGGGAATAAACCCATTAATTTCCCAATCAAGTTCCGGCTCAATTACTGGAACTGATTGTCTTGCCAATACTTTGTGCGGATTATTATAATCGAGCAATGCCACTCCGAGTCGATAAGCATTGATAGAATCTACTGCATGATAAAACAGCAGCCAGCCTTCAGGATGTTTTACAGGAGGTCCTGCAATACCAATTCTGACACTTTGCCATTCATCTTTGTGAACAGGTGACATTATCTTTGTATGATTAGTGAAATTTTTAAAATCTTTTGTTGAAGCAATCCAAATATCAGGACTTCGTCTATGCAATAATAAATACTCACCATTAATCTTTTCCGGGAAAAAGGCTGAATTTTTATTTTGTTCATCTAACAAAACACCTTGCCTTTCCCAATTTACAAGATCTTTACTAGTTGCATGACATATTCTGTAATCACCAGAAAACCTATTCCCAAAACCTGTATAGGTCATATGAAAAGTGTCATCAATTTTTACAATCCTTGGATCTTCAGGACCACGCAATTCCTGGGGAACATCATTTTTAACAATTGGTTCATTCAGGCGATGCCAGGTTTTTAGGTCTTTACTAACAGCGTATCCCAGACAATTTATATATTCTCCGAATCTTTCATGCCCACCAATATCAGTAGCTCTGTAAATCATATGAAAAAGTCCATTTTCATAAACTGTTGCACAGTTAAAAACTGCTGATTTTTCCCAATTATTATCAGATGGCTCTAATATTGGTTTATTACTGATTCTTGTAAGTTTCATTTAAATTCCTTTCAATATTTATTCAACAGGTTTTCAGCTCTTTTTGTTTTTATTCTTCTACTTTTAAAATACATGTGTTAATTCTATAAAATCAATTAGTATTATTCATCAATTTTTTAAGCCGGAAGAGGCCATACTCTCAATAAAATATCTCTGAAAAAATGCATATATTATAATTATTGGAACTGCAAGGAAGGAGGCTGCAGCTAATTGAGCTCCAACCTGACTTTCTGATTGACCTCCAATCCTAAAAAGAGTTACAAGTTGTGGAAGGGTCATTAGATTTTCATTTCTTATTACAATTAATGGCCACAGTATATCATTCCATGCTCCCATAAATGAAATGATTCCAACTGTAATTATCACTGGCTTGGAAATTGGCCATATTATTCTTGTTAATATCGAAAAATCATTACAACCATCAATTCTGGCAGCATCAATTAAAGCCTGAGGAATGTCCATAAAAAATTGGCGAAAAAGTAAAATACCAAAGGCATTTATCATTCCTGGTACAATTAGAGCCAAATATGAATCTACCCAACCAAATTTTACCATTAAAATATACATGGGAATTAGAGTTATCTGAAATGGAATTACCATTGTAAACAAAATCACGCCAAGAATAAATCCTCGCCCAAAAAAGTTTAATCTAGATAATGCATATCCAACTATTGAACCGAAAAAAATCACCGACAAAGTTACACAAATCGAAACAAAAAGACTATTTATCAACCCTCGAATTAAAGGAATTTTCTCAAAAACCGATTTGAAATTTTCCAAACTGAAATTTGAGGATAATAAACCGATGTTACTGATTTCAATGTCAGGTCGAAATGATACCGATAGCATCCATAAGAATGGATAGGCGAAAATAATTCCTCCAACTACCAAGACAATATATATTATACTTTTTTTTATAGTATCTCCTTCTTAACCACTGATTTCACTGATTATCACAGAATATTTCTGTCATATCTTCCGTGTTAATCTGTCTAATCCGTAGTTCTAATTTCTTCATCTGTGACTCTTCAAACTTTTTTCTTAACCGCTGATTTCACTGATTATCACAGAATATTTCTATTATGTTTTCCGTGTTAATCTGT
>JAOZSR010000175.1 GCA_029939575.1 Fidelibacterota bacterium | reverse complement strand
AACAAGCGGGATTTGCTCTGATTGCAGTTCCGTTTTCATCAGATATCCATGTGCTAAGAGCTGAATTCTCTATAAGATTATCTATGAATTTAGATTGAGTTTGTAATTCTTCTTCTACTTGCTTGCGTTCAGTGATGTCGTGCACTAAAGCAAGAACATATTCCACAGATTGGTCAGTCATATTACGATATGCATTCACCGAAATTGCGGTGTAAATAATATTGCCATCTTTACGTATGAACCGTTTTTCCAACATATAGGAATCTATTTCATTAGCCAACATTCTGTTAAATTGACTTAGGTCGGCTTCCAGGTCATCGGGATGGGTAATCTCTACCCAGGTCATTTCATGCAACTCTTCTTTGGTATAACCCAGCATTTTACACAGGACATCATTTATTTCAATCCATCCTTTTTCAGTAGAAGTAATAGTCATTCCGATTAAACTTTGCTCAAAGTATTTACGGAAACGCTGCTCACTTGCCATTAATTCTTTATTTGCAACTCTTAGTTGTTGCTCGCTTGCTGATAGTTGTTGATTTGCTGCTTCAAACTGCTGGTTGGCGGCTCTGAGTTGTTGCTCTGTTGCAGAAAGTTGCTGGTAAGAGGTTTTTAACTCCTCTTCTGCTTTTTTGTGCTCGGTTATGTCTGTACCAATACTCAGAATACCTGATATTTTTCCATTATCGTTTTTCAGAACAGTATTTTTCCAACTGATCAATCTTTCAGTACCGTCTTTGCATAAAACAGGATTTTCATAGGAAGAAAATTCCGGCATTTTTTTTAATACTTTGGAAAAAACATCGGGAATTACAGAGCCGTTGCGTTTGGGTATGAAAAGATCAAACCAGTTCCTTCCCAGAACTTCTTCCTTTTTGTAACCTGTGAGTTTTTCTGCAAACCTGTTAAACAGAGTAATATTTGCATTTATATCTAACGTGAGAATAAATACATTGGCAGTTATCAGAAGGTTTTCAGAGAATTCTTTTTCTTTTTTAATCTCCTGTTCACTTGCAATTAGTTGTTGGTTATTCGCTTCAAGTTGCTGGTTGGCGGCTCGTAGTTGTTGTTCACTTGCAAGCAATTGTTGATTTATTGCTCTCATTTGCTCTTTGGTTTTATCATTATCTTTCATAGTATTACAACCTTTTTCCAGTCTCTTTCTTTGAAAATTTATTATCTGAAAAATTCCACAAAACCTTCTCTATTCCGTCTCCCACAGTAAAATATTCACACCCGGTTTCCACATCCAGCGAAATACTTCTTCTCTTGGTACCACCTAAAGATTTTTCTAATATCTCAATATTTCTATTATTTAGATTCTCTTGTACTGAGTCAATAATATTCTGTCCTATATTTTCATTTCTTCTTTTTAAGACGTTCGCTCCGCCAGCCAGACATACTTCAATTTTTTCAGTTGCTCCGTTTAGATTTAATAAATTTATCAATTCGTCAATAGCATCACTTGCATATTTTGTTTTTTGTTTTTCATTTTCAGGAGATTTACCGGGAAGCATTATATGTGCCATTGCACCAATCTTTTTCTCTTTATCATAGGCAACGATGACAATACACGAGCCGACAGCACTTGATCTCAAAATTGTATCTTCATTGCCTGTCTTCACTTCACCGGTTAAAGCATAGATATATCTTTTCATTGAAAATTCTTATCCTCCAACCCCTTCACCTTGTCCTTCAATTCCTTTATTCTGAATTCCCTGCCCTCAAATAATTCATTATAGTGTTCCAGTTCTTTATTTTTTTCTTTCAGTTCTATGTTCTTCTTATCTAATTCAGATGTACGCTCTTTAACCTGTTCTTCTAGTGTATCCTGAAAATGCCTTAACTCATTTTCTGTTTTCTTTCTTTTTAAAATATCTTGATTTAATTGTAAATTTAATTTTTTCAGTTCCTCGGCTTGCTGATTTGAAATTTGTAGGCTGTGAAGCATCTTTTTCTGAATAATTCCAAAGCTTATAATAATCAGAATTCCCAAAAATACTAATACTGCCGCGGCTGTAAACCATGAAATTGGATATGTATTAATTTCATATAGCGCAACATCAAGCGATATTTTATTTTGAATAAACAGAAATCCGACAACAGCCATCGATAATATACAGAGCAAAATTGCCTTAAAACCGGTTTTAATATCAAAAAACACTGTGGTCAGCACCAGGAGCGTGAAAAAAATTGGTATCGCGGCTCCACTAAAACCATATATACATAAATTGAAAACTCCCAATAAGTAGATACTCAATAAAATCATACCGGCACAAGTTTTTATAGATATTTTACTTCGAAATATTGTTGCAACTAAGACAGGGCTATAAAGGAAAAAATATAATAATGCTGTCAGGCGTTGATCAAGTAACAAAGCCTCAATGAAACCAATAATTACTATGGGAATTCCCAGAATATTGGTTATTGTTAATATCCAAAATAATAGCTGCTTTCTGACATCCTGAATTGTTTCATTTGGATTATTTGTGATATTAAGAATCTTTTTCACGATATACCTAAAAAATTATCAATTTTTGAGTTTTGTAATTTCGTCTTTAAGTTCTTTTATCCAGAATTCTCAATTTGCGAAGAGATTGTTGAATCGTTCCAATTTTTTTTTCTCTTCTAATATCTTGGGTTTTCTTTTACCAATTCTGCGAGGTATTCGTTGTGTTTTTCGAGTTTTTTTTCTGTCTTTTCACAATATTCAGATGCTTTTTGAGAGGATTCTGGGATATATTGTTCTGATATTGTGTTGATAATAAACACTATTTTATTCCATTTGTTATTATTAGTTGATGTTTTAACATATCAATTGCAATATCACTGGAAACAGTGTCTTGATAAATATTATCAATATAAGCATTTAATTTCAAATAAAGAAATTAATTTTCTCTGCCATTTATGGTGGGGAATTTTTTTTTAACTCATGGGATTTAGCCAGCAAAATTCAGGGGATAAAACTTTGGTGGGCGGGCGGGATTTCTTTTTTCTATTGGTCAAAGCCTGAAGTTCGAATTTTTCCTGAACTCTGCCTTATAGGACGGAGTTAGTCAGATAATTACCTTTTCAAAAATCTATTGTTGCATAGAGCTAAAATCCGGTGGGTTAAGTGGTTTTTTGGCTCTATGTGATTTATAGTGGGTAAAATCTCTTTATGAAACAAAAAATTGATACACGCAGGAGAAATGATTTGGGAGGTCGGTAGTGAATGGAAATTTTAAAACCAGTTAAGCGTTTGTCATCAATTTAGAATTGTCATCAATTTTGATTTGCCATGAGTTTTTGATTTGTCGTGAGTTTTTGATTTGCCGTGAGTTTTTGATTTGTCGTGAGTTTATGAATTGCCACGAGTTTCAACTCGTGGATATAAATATTATACAAG
>JAOZSR010000174.1 GCA_029939575.1 Fidelibacterota bacterium | reverse complement strand
CGAATATGTGAAGTGACGGGATCAGCGGTTAAGGTTAAGTAAAAAGTTTCATTATAAAATCCCCTGGTATGAGAAAATTCTGGCATTGGACTGATTGATGCATATCCGTTGCTATCATTTACCTCTCCCGGCGTTGGTACATCAAATAAAAACCATTCTTGCCCACCATCAGGCTTCCTGCCAAATGAAATATCTTCCGGCATACTGTTTGTCCGGATTGAGTCAACTAATTGTCCATCCGGAGCTGTTAGATATAAACTTTCACCGGCACTACTAATTTTAAAATTTGTATGATCCAGAGAAGGCTTTAAACCCAAAATTGCAATAGTTCCGATGGCATCCTGGGGTATACTATTTGATCCTAATGACAGAAAAGGAATCAGGCTCATATCACTTGAAGTAGTACTTTTGTTATGACCCTGAATGGCTAGAATATTCTCACCGTTTTGTAAATATGGTTTTATAAAATCAATATTAAATACTTCAGGGCTAAGGCCACTATACATAACCGCTTCGTGATCACCATCAGCAAATTGATCATAAGATACCGGAATCCCTGAAGTTCCGATATTAGATCGGGCGATTTCCTGGCCATTTAGGTAAGCAACAAAAGCATCATCATAGTCTACGTGCAGAACGGCACTTAGAACAGCGGCTGTATCTGCAATTGAAAATTTCTTGCGAATGAATATTGAGCCAAGATTGTTTATTACTGTTGCATCGTCTCCATCGCTATAACCAAAACCACTGGGACCTTCGGTCCAGACGGCATCATCAAATGAAAGATCTATCCAGTTTGATGGAATTGATGCATCTCCAATTTTGTATTTCCAATTATCACCTTCTCTGATTACAGTTTCCCAGTGGGTAATTACTCCTACCCGATCCTTGCCGGAAGCAAAGATTAAGTGATGAGAATTTGACAGCAGATTTATTTCCGGAAATACCCACTTTTTTAAGTCTAAGCTATCATCGGATATCCCATAACCTTCAAGATTAATTGTAGAATCACCACTATTGTATAGTTCAATCCAATCCGGAAAATCACCATCTTCATCGGATATGGATGTTTCATTTGAAGCCATTACTTCATTGATGCAGATGTTTTGTGCCACAAGATTCCAGGGCAATAATAAAACCAAACCGAAGTACAAATATTTGGAATACCGTTTCATTCAAACTTTCCTTTCATTTTCAACTTTCGTAGATTATTGTACATAAATTCATGACTCCTATAATTCTTTTCAATTGTTCAAGTAAAAATCCAAGATAATAATTCGGATTTTTGTCTTCTCACATATAATCCTTTGCGGAAAAAATGCATGTTCACTGAGCAACAATAACCAAACTGGTTGCTACGCTTCTTTTCATAATAATACCTCTTAATTTATTAATTAATTTACTCCTTTTTTTCATATACGCCCATATCAGGAATTTGGTTTTTTCCAATAACTACATTATCTAAATCCAGATCATAACCAATAACTTTTCCTCCATCAATAGCAGGACTTTCAGGAGTAAGTCGATAATCATTGGCATTTATATCAATAAATTTTGGATTCGCGATTATTTCACCAGTTCCAAGTGGTTTTCCACAAGGATCATTGGTGCTTCCGTCACTACAGAAATACAGATTGTTTTCATGGATTACACTATCATAATTACCAATATCATAGGGTGCTGTTTTTAATACTTGTATGCCATTGGCTACAACAAAGATATTATTTCTTATAATAAAATTTTCTTTCCTTATTGTGAATACAGTATTAACAGCTCCATTCAATGAGGGTTTTGTACGAATAACCGTATTGTTCTCTATCTTTGAATTTTTTCCACCCCAGTAAAAAATAAATTGCTGGTAGTCATCACTTAAATTGTAATAAACATCAATATTATCTCCATCAACATTGGTTTCAATTTCCAGGAAACCCATATTATCAAAGGACTTGTTGTGATGTATTTTAACATCATGAACTTTAGTACCAAAATAACGATCATCCAATTCAATAAAACCACCATCTGCCCCATAATTACCACCAACTTTAACATAATTAGAACAGGTATTGTATGAAATTTCGTTATTGGCATTTCCAATAACGATTCCTAAAGGTCCCCAATCCGGTTCGGACAAAAAGCGATTACAATCTTTAAAAACATTATTAGTTACCAGACAATGTTGGCTAATAATATTTACTCCAATAGGGCAATCAGTAAAGTCACTATTTTTGATTGTTACAAAATCAGCTCCCGGCATAGTACAGACTGCTCCCACTGATAGGACATCTTTACCTCCCTGTGAAATTGAATTTGCACACTTTGAAAAGGATAAACCTTCTAGAATAATATGCTTACCTTCTATTTGAAAAACATTACCATGCAATTTTTCCCCATCAGAATTACTGAAGGAGGGAAGTACTCCCTTACCATAATTGCTAATAATAATTGGATCTTCAATTGTACCGGAAGATTTAAAAATTATACCATCTTCAAAGACTGAATTTCTAGCAAATAAAATTCTGTCACCGGGTTGAAAAACGATCTCTTCCAATTTCTTGAGACTTTTCCAGGGTGACTTGATTGAAGTTCCATTGTTTGCATCATCTCCAGTCTGACTATTTACATAATAACAGTTTGTTTTGCTATTAAGATCACAATTTGTAAATCCCAGTAATAAAAAATAAATAGCAATCGAAAAAAATATTAATTTTTTCATTTTTACCTCAATTTTTGTTTTTGAATTATTCCTAATTTACATATGCCACCTTATCCTGGTAAAACAGTAATAATAATTCTTTTATACCGTGTCAATTCTGGTTTTCCTTTATCCCTTACCTGCAAAATGATATGCAATGTTTCCTGCTTTTTCACCTGTGGTGCTAAAAAATATGCCTGCTCATTGTATTTATCTTTGATATCGATTACCCCGGGAAAACTTCCGGGTTCACGATAATACATCCAATAATATGTAACCGGATCATTATCAGGATCAGACGTTCCCTGAGCACTCAACTGAACCCTATTACCACTTTTAATCTCAATTTTATCTGAGTGGTTTAATTTGGGAACCGGCGGATGATTCGCCTTTTCAAAGGATTTTGTACACCAGTCCATACGTGCGAAAAAGTCATGTTGGTATGCTTCGCGCCAACGCCAGATTGTGGCATGGTTGCTGGTATGATAAAATCTGTCTTGTGCCTTAACTTCATCAACCGCATCGGTCCAGATTGGTCTGGTCTCTTGTTGATAATGCCATTTTTGTTTACGGGGCGTATATAATTCATACCGCCCTCCCCAGCTCCCATAATTAGGATGCTCCGGATCACTGAGACCATTTGGAATCAGGAAAAGGAAAGAGGGCGTATCGCCTTCCATAAGATATTCAACCTGTGGATATTCA
>JAOZSR010000096.1 GCA_029939575.1 Fidelibacterota bacterium | reverse complement strand
AAAATATACACAAATATACCACTATTTACAATGCTATAAACCTGATATTTGATAAAACGAACCAATTATTCGATACTTTAAATTATTGTTTTTTAAGGAAGCGGGGGTGACGAGACTCGAACTCGCAACTTCCGGCGTGACAGGCCGGTGCTCTAACCAATTGAACTACACCTCCATTTTCAAAGTACTTATTTTTTAAGCGTGAAAATATAATTAATTTTTTTTCATAGAGCAAGTTAAATAAATCATTTTTTTTAACTTTTCCAGGTTTGAATTATTAATTAATATTTTTCAATAATCTTCTGACTTCAGATTTAATGAGGTCTTCATCTTCCACAATACCATTTTTCATTAGTATTTTTCCGTCACAAATAGTGGTATCTACAATATTTCCGTTAGCAGAATACACAAGATTTGAAATTAAATTATGCAAAGGAACCATACTATGATGATCCAGATTAATTAAAATCAAATCGGCAACTTTGCCTTCTTTAATAATTCCGCTATTAATTCCAAAAAGTTCGGCTCCATTTTTAGTTGCCATTTCAAAAACCTCTTCAGCAGGAAAAATTGTTGGATCACCGGTAGTTAATTTTGCCAAAATAGATGCGACTTTCATTTCTTCTATCATATCGAGATTATTATTGGAAGCACATCCGTCAGTTCCAAGAGTAAGTGTTATGTTTGATTTTTTGAGCAAATTATATTGTAAAACCCCAGAACTTAATTTCATATTGGATATAGGTAAATGGGCGATATTTACCTGATTGGATTGTATTATATCAATTTCATTTTTGTCCAACCAGAGAGCATGAGCCAATATCACATTTGGTCCGAGAAATCCAATCTCTTCAAGATATTCAACAGGTCTTTTCCCGTGTTTTTCCAAACAGTCTTTTACCTCTTTTTCTGTCTCTGACAAATGAATATGTAGTTTGCAACCGGTTTCTTTTGCAAAGTCTTTTGCCCATTTCAGGGATTTTTCAGACACTGTATAGATTGAGTGAGGTCCGACAACATATTGCAACCTGTCAGAAAACTTTTCCATTTGCGAGTAAAATTGTTCGTTTTGCTTAATTTGCTCCTTCATTTTTGCTTCATCAAAAAGATCGAGGAGAACTCCACTTATTGCCGCCCGTAATCCCATTTCATCTACTGCCTGGGCTGTAGTGTTAAAAAACCAGTACATATCACTAAAAAACAGTGTGCCGGTTTTTATCATTTCCAGACAGGCAAGTTTAGTTCCCCAATAAATATCTTCCGCTGATAATTTTGCTTCAAAAGGCCATATTTTTTTCTCCAGCCATTCCTGGACAACCAGGTCGTCTGAAAATCCACGGGTCAAGGTCATTGCGGCATGAGTGTGAGTATTATAAAATCCCGGAATAGCGGCTTTCCCTGTTCCATCTATTATATGATCTGCCTTGTTTGTGATATTTGGAGATATTTTTTTAATCAGATTTTTTTCAATATAAATATCTGTCTGTTGTTCTGCATGTAATACATTTTTTATTAAAATACTCATTATGAAATCCTTCAGTTATTTTGTTTTATTTACCGTAAATTTTAGAAATTGTCAAGAAATTTTTTGAATTATGTGCAATGTCCCGTGTATATCGGTTGTTAAAAAAAGATATTAGTTTGGAATTTAGATGTTGGAAATTGTTTATGACTTAATTATACTTGAGTTTGATAATATAAGAATCAATTGACAAATATGAGTTTACAAAAAAGACACATATTCCATAATAAATCTCAGACAGAGATTAATCCTTTTAATAGTTTTAAAATAGCCATTTTGTTATTACCTTTCTTGAGGAATTAGAATTTTTTTTGAATATAAAAATAATGGAGTTAAAAAATGAAAAAAAGTTGGATAATATTAATTGCAGTTGTTTTTGTAATATTTTTATTAGTTGGAAGAATTATAAGCGGATATAATTCACTGGTAGCATTAGATGAAGATGCAAATCAGGCCTGGAGCCAGGTTAGTAATCAGTACCAGAGAAGGGCTGATCTTATCCCGAATCTGGTGGAAACTGTCAAAGGATATGCAACTCACGAAAAGGAAACTTTCACAGCAGTAACCGAGGCTCGTTCAAAAGTCAGCCAAATGACAGTAACACCTGAAATGTTAAACAATCCCCAGACATTTCAAAAATTTCAACAGGCTCAGGGGCAATTAGGCTCTGCTTTGAGCCGTTTAATGGTAGTTATGGAAAAATATCCCGATCTTAAGGCAAACCAAAATTTTCTGGCTCTTCAATCTCAATTGGAAGGAACCGAAAATCGTATTTCTGTAGAACGGCGGCGGTTTAATCTAACAGTCCAGAATTATAACAAAACAATCAGAAGGTTTCCCCTTAATTTATTAGCCGGAATGTTTAATTTTGAAAAGAAAATCTATTTTGAGGCCGAACAAGGTGCAGAAAAAGCTCCAAAAGTTCAATTTTAATGGATAATAAAATGAGAAATTTGCCTTATAAAATATTAACAGTCCTTTTCCTTTTTAGTTTTATTAGCGGAATATTTGGTGCAGATATTCCGGTTTTAAAACATCGTGTTACAGATCAATGTCATCTTTTATCTCCCCGTGAACAACAGGTATTGGAAGAAAAATTATATAATTTTGAGACGCAAACTTCAAACCAGGTTGCGGTTTTAATCATTCCCACAACTGGCAGGATGTCGATTGAACAATACTCTATTCAGGTTGTGGAAAAATGGCAATTGGGACAAAAAGGAAAAGATAATGGCGTTCTTTTGGTAATTTCAATAGACGATAAAAGGGTTCGAATTGAAGTTGGTTATGGCCTGGAAGGTGTATTAACCGACCTAATATCTTCCAGTATTATCAGGAATGAAATCGCACCTCATTTCAGAACGGGAAATTTTTATCGGGGAATTGATGCAGGCATAAGTTCTATTTTCCAGGCAAGTCAAAACGCTTACCGCGCAAGTCCTGCCCGTCGAAACAGGTCAAGCCATCAAACAGGATCACCAATTGGTAGCCTAATTGTTTTCGTAATTTTTATAATATTTATGTTAAGTGGCAGAAAGAGACGTAGAGGACTTTTGTGGTTTCTTGTGGCAACAAATATGTTTCGCAGTGGCGGCGGTTCATATGGTGGAGGTGGCGGATTTGGCTCCTTCGGTGGTGGCGGCGGCGGTTTTGGTGGTGGCGGTGCTTCCGGTGGCTGGTAATTCTAAAGGGTCAGTTGATCATAGCAGAGAATAATAGAGTATTGAAATACAACCACCTGAAAACAGGATGTTTGAATATTAGATGGGAAAAATTATGGCATTTATTAATAAATATTTTACAAAAAATGATTTGGATGAAATATCAAAAACCTGCTCATTAATAGAAAAAACTACAGCCGGAGAGGTTAGAGTTTCGGTTTTTGGGAAACGTCCGAGAAAATTAAAATCTATGTCTGTTAAAGAAGTTGCTGTACAGGAATTTTATAGATTAGGTATGGAAAAAACCAGGGATAAAACCGGGATTTTGATATTCATTTTACTTAAAGAGAAACAATTCCAAATTTTAGCAGACCAGGGAATCAATGAAAAGGTTAAGCAGGAAACCTGGGATGAAATTGCCAATACATTATCTTTAACATTTAAAAAGGGTGATTATTTTAACGGTTTAATTAAGGCTTTGTTAGAAATTGGAAAAATTCTCACCTTACATTTTCCAATTAAAGATGACGATACCAATGAGTTGTCAAACGAGGTAAGTGTTAATTAAATTCCTGATAAAAAACCTATTCTGCAGGTAGGATATAAATTTTGAAATAATCCCGATAATCTTATCTTAATAATTAACATAATGGAGGGGAAAATGAGGCAAAGATCTAAAATTTTATGGCTTGGACTTATTTGTTTTATTTTAATAATTCCAAATTTTCAATTCTGTTCCCAAAAAACAGGAGACATGATGAAAAAGGATGATTTTTCGAAAATTATAATTAAAGAAATGGAGCAAAAGTTTGGAAAAGAATATTCCGGTCGAATAAAAATTGGAGTTGGTCAAATTAATAAAATTTGGCTTGAACAAGATGGCTCAAAAGAGGAAATGAAACAATTTTGTCTGGATAATTTTATTGCCGATGAAGCCGAATTGAAAAGAGCTTTTGATAAAATTGAGCACGCCTTTGAGCAGATCAACGGCTTGCTTGTAGAAATGGATCGTGAATTACAATGGAATTTGCAGATTGAAACCGGTCCGATACAGCCGATTGATCACTTGCTTTCAAATTTTAACCTGGCTGCACATGTAAAAGATGATTTGTTCAATAGTAAGGTTGCTTTTTGGGTTTTGTTGAATTTTAAAATTAACAGCCTGGATGATTGCCTGAAAAATGGAGATAAATGGAGTCGTGAAGAATGGGCCAAAACCCGCCTTGCCCAAAACTTTACCTCGCGGGTACCATCCGCAGTTTCACAGAAAATTCATAAAGCCTTTATTAGTGCGGATAATTATATTTCCAATTATAATATTTATATGAACAATCTTTTGACTGAAGACGACCAGCGGCTTTTTCCAAAAGGATTGAAACTGATCACTCATTGGAATTTACGTGATGAACTGAAGGCACAGTATGATAAAGATGATGGTTTTGTGCGCCAGAAAATGATATATAATGTTATGCAAAAAATTATTTCTCAGGAGATACCGGAAATTGTCATAAATAATCCTGATGTTGATTGGAAAATTTCGAGCAATGAGGTTTCCGGCACAAGTACTGATAATTCCCGTGAACCTGATACTCGTTATCAACATTTATTAAATATTTTTCATGCTGAAAAAAATGCAGATAGTTATTACCCGTTATTTCCCAACTTTATTGATCGCAAATTTAACAGAGACAGGGAGATACCGGAAAAAGTTGTAGAAGAACTTTTTGATGAGTTATTAAAGTCCAGGGAATTTCAAAAAACAGGAAAATTGATCAAAAAACGACTTGGCAGAGATCTTGAGCCTTTTGATATCTGGTATACCGGTTTTCGGGTAAAATCCAAATATAATGAGGATGAATTAACCGAAATTGTCTCAAAAAAATATCCTGATGTAAAAACTTTCGAAGAAAATATTCCTGTGATATTACAAAAATTAGGTTTTTCTATTGGGAAAGCCGAATACCTTGGTTCAAAAATAGCTGTTGATGCTGCTCGTGGTGCCGGACATGCAATGGGAGCAGGAAGACGTGGCGACAAAGCCCATTTGCGGACTCGTATTCCGGAACAGGGTATGGATTACAAAGGATTTAATATTGCAATTCATGAATTAGGACATAATGTGGAACAGACTTTTTCATTATATGACATCGATCATAACTTTCTTGAAGGTGTACCAAATACTGCATTTACTGAAGCCTTTGCTTTTCTTTTTCAAAGCCGTGACCTAAAGGTGTTAGGTTTAGAGGGAGAGGATGAAAAAGCAGAACATTATAAGGCATTGAATCAATTATGGTCAGTATGTGAAATTGCCGGTGTATCTCTTGTTGATATGGAAGTATGGCGCTGGATGTATGCAAATCCTGAATGTACAGCAGCTGAACTAAAAGAAGCTACAATTAATATTTCACGGAATGTCTGGAATAAATATTTTTACCCTGTGATTGGACATAAAGACGCTACAATTCTTGGGATTTATTCTCACATGATTGACGCTGGTTTATATCTGCCTGATTATCCGGTGGGACATATTATTCAGTTTCAAATTGAAGAATATATTAAGGATAAAGATTTGGCAACTGAGATGGAAAGAATGTGTACAATTGGTTCTGTAACTCCTGACAGGTGGATGAAACAAGCGGTTCAGGAAGAAATTTCTGTTAAACCATTGCTCAAGGCTGCTGATAGAGGTCTGAGAGAACTTTATTAAGCATAAATTTTTGACTAAAGTCGGTGGTTGTGAGTGATTTAGTCACTTCCCACCGGCTAAAGCCAAAGAATTATTTTCACTTTGTTATATTTGTGTTGCTCAACTTTTATTTTTTCAATTACTAAACCCCATTTTTTTTGACTTTTACCGGGAATAATTATTAAAAATAATATTGACTTGTTAGTCTTTTCAACAAAGATTTGGGGAGAAAAAACATGCTAAAATATTCTGGTTTTAAATATTGTCCACACTGTAATTCAATTAAAATAAGTGATGTTGGCGGAAACTCGATGCTTTGCCATGAATGTGGTTATGAATATTATCAAAATGCGGCTTCTGCTGTAGCTGGAATAATTGAATATGACAATCAAATTCTGGTCTGTAAAAGAAATCGTGAGCCGAAAATTGGAATGTTGGATTTACCGGGTGGATTTGTAGATTTTGAAGAATCCCTTGAACAGGCTTTAAAGCGTGAAGTTAAGGAAGAATTGAATCTTGAAATTTTTGACCTCGTTTATTTTACATCCCAACCAAATATTTATAAGTATAAGAATGTTACTTACTTTACCTGCGATGTTTTTTTTAGGTGTAAAGTAAACTCTCTTGATAATTTAAAAATAAGTTCGGAAATCTCAGAGTTGTTACTGATTAAAATTACAGAGTTGGATTTAAATAAATTTGCCTTTTCCTCATTTCATCAGGTTTTGGAAAAATACCGGCGATTTAGTGCAGGATAATAGTTACTGGCTGTTGGTTACTTTTACCTGACTTTCCGCAATGTATTAAAACATCAAACATCAACAGTCAACAATCAATAATCATAAATCCTATTCCGGATTATCTTCTCATTTATTTCTGGTTTCTAAACCCAGTATTCTTAAATCACTTATTCATTATTTTTTTGTTTAAACATTTCGGTGCTCGGCGAGAAAAAAATATTTTGGTATTGTTTTTGTCTCTGTTAAAATTTTGCCAGTGTTTTCTTAAAATGAATTTAAAAAAAATGAAGTTTAGATGTATCAAAAAAACCTCGATGGGAAGTATCTAAAAATAGTAATTTCCCCATCATTTGATAACATAGAAAAAATTTGCCAAGATGCGGAAGATTTTTCCTGTAAAAATGGATTTAATAATATTTTATTTGAAATTCAGTTAGGCATAAGAGAAATATTAACTAATGCAATCAGGCATGGATGTAAATCAGATGTTAATAAGCAGATTGAGTTTAAAATGGAAAGAAATAAAGGTTTTGTTCATATTTCTTCGAAAGATGGAGGCGATGGATTTGATTGGCAAAAAGAACAAAAGAAAAATTCAGCAGATCTACTTGAAAACGGTCGGGGGATGAAAATTTTAAAAACATATTTTGATCGTATTCAATATAATGAATCAGGAAATGAAATAACTATAACAAAAAAAATAAATGATAATTAATAAAAACAGGAGGCTATAATGATTGAAGTAACAAAAGATGGAGATAAAACTATAATAATTCCATCAAAGAATATTGTTGCTGTTGATGCCGATGATATGAAATCTGCTGTAAAAATTGTTTTGGATAAAGAGCCCGATGCAGTGGCAATGGATATGAAGAATGTTAGTATGATAGATTCAATGGGAATTGGGGTTCTTATTGCCATTCATAACACTCTTAAAAAAAGAGGACTGAGCCTGGAATTGTTTAATATGACTGATAATATTAATCATCTTTTACGGACTATGCGTTTACACCAGCATCTTATATTAAAATAAACAGGATTTATAATCTTATTAAACATATAATAATTAGTTTTACCGGAGGAAAATATGACAGCTATTGTTGAAGACGAAATTCTGTTAATGTTTGTTGAGGAGTCCATTGAACATTTACAGACAATTGAAACTGATATGCTGGAGATTGAGCAACAAGGCGAAAACTTAGACAATGAACTTATTAATAAAATTTTTCGTGCTGCACATTCTATTAAAGGTGGTAGTGGATTTCTTGGATTGGAAACCATAAAAGAATTATCTCATAGAGTTGAGAATATTCTGGATATGATTAGAAATAAAGAGCTTGTACCAAATTCTGAAATTGTAAATACAGTTTTAAAAGCATTTGATAGATTAGACGAATTAATAAATGATGCTGCAAATAGTAACGACGAAGATGTTTCGGAGCATATTGTTGCATTGGAGGGATTGACCAGTGCTAATCTTGCAGATGATGAAAAAGACAGTATTAATAACATGGTAGAGGTTTCACATCCTAAAAGTAATGTGAGTTTTCAGGTAACCGAATTTGATCTTAAGCATGGATTTTTGGGTGGTAAATACATGTATATTCTTGAGTATGATCTGATTCATGATGTTCAGCAAAAGAATAAATCACCTTTTGATGTATTGAAACTTCTTGAAGAAACAGGTGTAATTTTGGAAATCGAAGTTGGACTTGCTGCGGTTGGTGATTTGGATTCTGATGAGGTATCTACAAAATTACCAATGGGTGTTCTTTTCGCGTCGATTATTGAGCCGGATTTAATGGATCATACAACCGGACTTTCCCTTGACAAAATTCATATTATTGAAAAGAATCAGCAAGAAGATTCTGCTTCGGAAGAAAAATTGGAATTGGTTGCTACAGAAGAATTAAATGAAATAGTAGAGCAGAAACAGGTTGCAAAACCAAAACCTAAACCAAAGCCAAAACCGAAGAAAAAGGCGAAATCAGGTACTAAAAAGACAAAAACTGCTGCTCCATCTACTCCTTCGAGAGAATCTCTAAGAGTTAATATCCAGGTATTAGATCAGTTAATGAACAGTGCCGGAGAATTGGTTCTGGCCAGGAATCAACTCATGCAGGCTATAAAAACCCAGGATGGATATAGTCTGGAACAGGCTGGCCAGAGGATTGACATGGTTTCATCAGAACTCCAGGAATCAATTATGCTCACAAGGATGCAGCCCATAAGTGTGATATTTTCAAAATTCCCCAGAGTTGTCAGGGATTTATCTCAGGAGTTAGGTAAGGATATTGATTTACAATTAGAAGGTAAAGAAGTAGAATTAGATAAAACAATTATAGAAGGATTAGGCGATCCTTTGACCCATCTTGTAAGAAATTCGGTAGATCATGGAGTAGAAATGCCGGATGTAAGGAAAGAAAATGGCAAACCGGAAAAAGGGAAAATAATCCTAAAAGCTTTTCATGAATCGGGACATGTGAATATTAATATAATAGATGATGGAAAAGGTATTGATCCTGATGTTATTGCCATGAAAGCTGTGGAAAAAGGACTTTACAGCGAAGAACAAATTGAGGATATGAGTGAAAAAGAAAAGATAAATCTCATCATGTTGCCAGGATTTTCCACGGCTGAACAGGTAACAGAGGTTTCTGGTCGTGGCGTTGGAATGGATGTTGTCAAAACCAACCTGGATAAGTTGGGTGGAACAGTTGAAATTGATTCTACTCTTGGTGAAGGCTCAGTTATTAAAATAAAACTTCCTTTAACTCTGGCAATTATCCCAAGTTTACTTGTATCTGTTGCTGAAAACAGATTTGCATTACCTCAGGTAAATGTACGTGAAGTTTTATCAATTAGTGAGAAGCAACTTGCGGAAAGAATAAAAAAAGTAGGTGATGCCGATGTATTGATTCTGCGTGGAGAATTAATTCCCCTTTTAGAACTTTCACAGGTGTTAAATTCCAAAAAAGAATTTTTCAATGATAATCAGAATGAATATAAAAAAGACAGAAGAAAATCAATTGGAGATGAGAGAATAAAAGAGTCTCTTGGTACTCAAAAAGACAAATCTTCAAGTGTAAAAAATGTAATAGAACGGCGTACCAAACAATCAGAATTAAATATTGTAATAGCTCAGGCCGGAGTTTATCAATATGGACTTGTTGTTGACGGTCTTCATGATTCTATTGAGATCGTAATCAAACCTCTTGGACATCATTTGAAAGCCCAAAATGTTTATTCCGGGGCTACAATTCTTGGCGATGGGCATGTGGCTTTGATCCTGGATGTAACCGGACTGGCGCGTAAATCTGAACTTAGAACAAGTATTAATATCAAAGATAGTGATAAATTATTACAAAAAGATGACAATCAAAAAACCAGTGATATTACACAAACATTATTAACATTTCATAATGGTCCTGAAGAATATTGTGCTGTTCATCTTGAAATGGTTGACAGGGTTGAGCAGATAAAGCCTTCAGATATAGAAATAGTAAGTGGTAAAAAAGTAATTCAATACAGGAATGCAAGTTTACCTGTTTATGCATTGGAAGAAGTTTCTAACGTTGATATGCTGGAAGACAGGGAAGAATTGGTTGTAATTGTTTTTAAAATTGCCAAACATGAATTTGGATTACTCGCTGCTCCTCCTATTGATACACTGGATATTGATATCAAAATAGACAGAGAAAACCTGCGTCAAACAGGTATCAAAGGTTCGGCAATTATTAATGGACATACTACTATAATAGTCGATGTTATTGAATTTACAAAAACATTGAATCCTGATTGGTTTATTCAAGAAGAGCAGGAATTGCAAACTATGATGGAATCTGAAATATCCAAGAATGATGAGAACGAAAACAAAGACCTTGCTGAAGATGACGAGGAATTTGAAGAAACTTCTAAAAAAGTTGTAAAATCTAAAAAATCCAATGCGAAACAGGAAGAAACCAATCAGGGTAAAGTGAATATCTTATTGGTTGAAGATTCTGATTTTTTTAGAGCACAGGTGAAAAAATTCCTCGAAGATACAGGTTATAATGTGGATGAAGCCGAAGACGGTCAGGTTGCCTGGGATTTTTTAAATGCTAATCCCCAAAAAATTCAACTGGCTGTTGTTGATTTGGAAATGCCGATCATGGATGGGTTTGAACTAACCAAGCTCATTAAAAAAGATGAGAAATTTAAAGATATGCCTGTAATTGCTTTGACATCTCTGGCAGGTGAAGAGGAAATAGCAAAAGGAAAACAGGCAGGCATTGATGATTACCAGATCAAACTGGATAAATCAAAATTAATAAGTAGTATTTCAGAATATCTGAAAAAAATAAAATCAAGGGAAAGAGAATGATTTTTTTTCAATTTAATAAAATTCGTGAAAAAATCATGATTCCAATGACAGTTTGTCTTGTAATTATGTTTATTCTATTGGCAGGTTATGTAAGTAATATATTAGGGAAAACACTTTTAACTGAAAAAAACGACAAAATTTCAGCACTTGTTCAGACTAATATGAAAATCCTGGAATATTACCATAAATTGCAACAGGATGGAGTGCTTTCACGGGAAGAGGCTCAAACAAAAGCTAAAAATTTAATAGAGAACAGTAGATATGGGAATGATTCCAAAGGGTATTACTGGATTAATGATATGGGAACACCCTATCCCAAAATGATCATGCATCCCACCAACCCACAACTAAATGGTAAAGTATTGGATAATCAAAAATATAACTGTGCTATGGGTAAAGACCAGAATTTATTTCAGGCTATGGTGGAAGTATGTAATAAAGGTGGTAAAGGTAAGGTAGATTATCTCTGGCCTAAACCTGATTTTAAAAAACCTGTTCCCAAAATATCCTATGTAGAACACTTCAAGCCCTGGGATTGGGTGCTGGGAACGGGTATTTATATCAATGATATTAATGTTCAAAAAAATCAGTTAATACTAAAAATTATTATTGGCAGTTCAATTCTTGGCCTAATTATTTTAATGATGTTGTTTCTAATTGCCAGGAGTATTACAAAACCAATTACTAATACGGTAATAATGCTTGAAGATATCGCATCTGGTGATAGTGATTTAACTCAGCGTCTGGAAATAAACTCACAGGATGAAATTGGCCAGTTAGCAGGATGGTTTAATCAGGTTATGCAAAGAATACATAAAATTATTAAGGATGTTGGTGATAGTACAGGAATTCTGGCTACTTCTACTTCCCAGTTGACTAGTATTGCAGAGCATGTTTCCAAGGGCTCTGAAGTGACTGTTTCAAAATCCAATTCTGTTTCAGCGGCAGCTGAAGAAATGAGTTCTAATATGACTGCTATTGCATCGGCAACTGAAGAATCTACGGCAAAAGTAAATGAAATATCTATCGGATTTGAAGAAATTAGTAGCAGTATTGAAGAAATTGCTAAGAATACTTCAAAATCAGCCGAGATAACAAGACAAGCTGTTGCCCATGCTTTGCAGGCATCAGAACAGGTTAATGAACTTGGACGGGCGGCTGAATCTATTGTTAAAGTAACTGAAACAATTGCCGTTATTTCTAATCAGACAAATCTGTTGGCACTTAATGCAACTATTGAAGCTGCCAGGGCAGGTGAAGCCGGAAAAGGTTTTGCTGTTGTTGCCAATGAAATAAAAGAACTTGCCAAGCAAACCGCAGAGGCTACCGAAGATATTTCCACAAAATTACAAGGGGTTCAGGATTCTTCCTCAAACACTGTAAAAGTTATTGAAAAAATCACTGTAGTGATAAACCAGATTGATGAGATGGTAGCCACAATCGCAGCGGCAGTAGAAGAACAAAATGCCACTTCCTCTGAAAATGCAGAGAATATCGGACAAGTTACAAATGGTCTTAAAGAGGTTAATGAAAATGTTGTCCAAACAAGTGAAGCTTCCGAGATGATAGCTCAGGAAATATCTGATGTTAATGAGTCTGCCAATGAAATGAACGATTCCGCCGCTCAGGTTCAACAAAGTAGCGATGCTTTGAATCAAATTGTAATTAATCTTAAGGAAATTGTTGGGCAGTTTAAAGTCTGATTATTGAAGATTGATGATTGATGATTGATGATTGAAGATTGAAGATTTATGATTTATGATTGATGATTGATGATTGATGATTTTTGATAAATAATTGAAATAATGATAATAAATAACATGAATATTTTGATTCATGATAATGGATTGAAATAACAAAAAGGAGAAAAAAATGAGAGAAAAAAGAAGAATGTTAACCAATTTA
>JAOZSR010000002.1:88670-90378 GCA_029939575.1 Fidelibacterota bacterium | reverse complement strand
CAAAATCCCATTCCCAGGAAGTTGCGCCTATAGATTCATCTGTAAATTGTACTTCCAATGGAATATTACCAGAAAGAGGAGAGGCTGTAAATCCGGCTGAAATTGTAGGTACAGTTCCTGAACCATTTATTACTTCAATTTCATCTATCCATAATTTTTGACCATCAACAGTCTTAAAAAGAAATGAATGACGTGTATCACCCGATTGGTCAGATGGTATAGTAAATTCACACCATTCAGAAGGAACAGATGTTGTTCCGTTTACATAAACACTTGTCCAAAAAGATCCCATACTATTACGTAAGAGCAGTAAGGATGTGGCTGTTTCTGCTAAAGGCGCTGAATCATCACCGTTATGAGAAATTTTACATCTTATTTTGACTGCTACCGCATTAGTAACAATAAATGAAAGTGAATCATTCACATTACCCTCTATATATAAGCTTTTCCCGTTTGGAGAATCCGTGTTATCGATTGTCCAGGCTCCATTGGTTGTAAACTCAGAAGGAATAAGTCCATCATTAAAATCATAGGAAACCTGAGTTTCAGGGGTAATTGGTTCACAATTTGTTATCTTAACTTCTCTAACTGTTAAATATGCCGATGTATTCTTAGTATCATCAAAGTAAAAATAAATATTACCATTTTGCACATTATACCAGTTTTCATCAGAAATGGTTGTCGGTAGACTTTGAACCTGGATTCCGGGAGTAACAGCATTATCATAATCGCCTGTACAGGTGATTGCATCTACTGTTTTATCAGCATTGATATGGATTCTGGTAAAAAACCAGGTGTCTGAAGAAAAATTACTTATATCGCCAACTTTTGCTTCTGTATTTGTGATACCAATCCAGCCTCGCATATAACTACCGGCATTATGCTTTAACCATTTAATATAAATATCTTTACCCTCAAGATTAAATAGTTGTTGTGATAAAACCCGGTTTCCATTTCTATATCCGGTAGTATTAATTATCAACCCATCATTTGTCTCTTCTAATGGACCTGAAAATACTTTACCCCAGTAATCTGCTGTTAAAGGAATTGAATAATCTTCTGAATTAACAGGAGTATTCACTGTAATGTAATTAGCCTTTGTTATTGCGTCGCTATTCGTGCCGTCAGACACAGTTAAAGATACATAGTAGGAGCCTTCACTTGTAAATGTGTAACTTGGATTTTGAGTTGTTGCATCAGTCGTTCCATCACTATTAAAATCCCAGTCCCAGGATGTGGGAGATCCGGTTGACAAATCTGTAAACTGTACAGTTAATGGCGCAGTTCCGGAAGTAATATCTACGGTAAAATCTGCCTGAATCGAAGGCCCCTCGCCTGTCACGATAATATTACGCGAATTGCCTTCATTGGTACTACAATAATAGGTGCCGAATTCATCAAAGGAAAGAGAATCCATGATTAAGGTGGAAGATGTTTCACCTGACATTTCCGTATTGTTATATAACCATTGATAGTCTCCTGATCCAATCATAGCATTGAAATAAACTTTGGCTTCGATGTTTTTTCCCTGATTCAAGGTTGCTGTTTGATCGTTAATGCCTCCAAATGTAATTTTGTAATTCGAGATAATACCATTATTGATCAGATCACCTTTCAAATCAATGTTAAAATCATCACCATCCGGGTTATTTCTTATGAGGCCATTGTTGTTTAAATTTCCTTCAATTTGCAGATCATCACTGTAACC
>JAOZSR010000002.1:0-88570 GCA_029939575.1 Fidelibacterota bacterium | reverse complement strand
TTATGAGGCCATTGTTGTTTAAATTTCCTTCAATTTGCAGATCATCACTGTAACCCAGGTTCTGAAGAGTATCTTCTACAAATACGGAATTATCCATGAAGTATACATAATCATTATCAATTTGAATAATTCCTTCAAGCAATATATCAGATAAATATGTATAAGATCCTAAATAAGCGTTATCACTCATAATCAAGCTATTAGCATTTCCAGTTATTTTTATATATTGAGTATAACATTCCGTTCCGGATAGTGATAAATCAAATCCTGAACCGGAAGGAAGCACTAATTCGGCTTGATTGTCAGAATCCCCGAAATCAAATACAACATCTGTCAACACCAAACTTGAAGCGGCAATGACTTTACTTGTGCCATCAGTATCTTCAAATCGGACGCCGCTAAATTCAGCGCTTGTATTCATAGAAATGGTTTGATCGCTACTACCTTCAAATGTAATTTTGTAATTCGAGATAATACCATTATTGATCAGATCACCTTTCAAATCAATGTTAAAATCATCACCATCCGGGTTATTTCTTATGAGGCCATTGTTGTTTAAATTTCCTTCAATTTGCAGATCATCACTGTAACCAAGATTCTGAATTATATTATCTGAATTTATGGTTAGATTATTACAGCTCACATCCTGATCTACATTTACATCTCCATCAATCACTACATCATCACTGGCTGTTGGTACTACTCCACCCACCCAGGTAGAAGTTTCGCTCCAGTTGCCGCCACTAGTTGTTGAGGTAATGCCCTCTGTTGAACCTCCTTCAGCTGTTAATAGAAAATCATCTACAAATAGATAAAAGTCATTAACAGAGACACATTGAACCGTAAGATAAATGGTTTGTCCCGCATAATCGCTTAAATCATAAGTATATTGTGTCCATTCTGCCGGAACATCAGTTACTGCATCTAAAGATACGGTAAAATCTGAAATACTCGTGCCACTTGTTGACAATTTTACATTAAAATCTTCAAGATATGATCCATCGTATGAATGAGCCCAAAATGAAAATGTTGCCGTAGTTCCTTCAGGGATATCAATTTGTGGTGTTAGGAACCAGTCGTCATTACCGCTGCTATTATAATATACTCCAGCCCCGAAATTACCTGTGTGAGCAGCATCCGGATTTTCATAAATTCCCCAATAGTTTCCATCATCATCATTATCTATGTAACTCCACCCCTCAACAGTTCCTTCAAAACTTTCCTTTAGTAAAGTATCGCCATCAGCTTTAACTAAAACTGATTCCACCTGTTCAGTTGATGGAAATGAAAATACGCCTGCTTTAATTTTGTCTTTATCCCCTGCTCCAAAAAGTGGGGATATTCCTGCTAATATCATTAGCAATAACAGGTTAATTGTAATTAATTTCTTCATAATAGTCCTTTATGTTTTTTATTAAAAGTTTATTTCCTTTTCCCTTGATCGGCCTGGCAAAGATTCTCCACAATGTTTGCAATACTTTGCAAACGGATTATCTATATCATTATTGCAATTTGGACAAGATTGAATAAGTTTCGTCCCGCATTGAGTACAATATTCATCAGGTTCATCAATATGACTGAAAAAATTACAATTTGGACAGATCTTATATAGACTGTTCTTATGAGGCATAATCTAACCTATTTGTTTTACTATGGGAATTGTACAGTAATACAATTCCCATAATATTTTAATCTTCAATAATTTGCCAATCTCCGGGCAGTTCACCTTTTCTATTTGTACAACCATCATCAACTAATAAAAGAGTCATCTCGTTGCCATTCTCCTTCATTTCAATTGTATATTCTCCGTCTCCATCACATCCGGTGCAAGCGCCAAGTATCAAAGTTGTGCCATCAATAGTATATGTTCCTTCACGTGTAATATAAGGAGTCGTTGCTTCGGGGCTATCAAGATTAGCATAGATATATGTATTATCAGCATCTAAATACAGATAGACATAGTTATAATTAGCAACTACTTCATGAATCCAACCGTTACCTCCTACAATTGCTGATTCTGTCTCATCAGGACCAAGCAAGCTTTTTGCAGTTCCACTTTCATCTTCACTGCAACCTGTTAATACTAATAATACAAGAACCAAACTAACCAAAAAAACTTTTCTTAATTCCATGTTTATCTCCCAAATTAAAATTATAAAATATCAAGTCTCTATTAGTCAATCTTAGTGCCAAAAGATTTGATGGGTGTTACTTTTCTGTTTATTAAAATGTTACATAGATTAACATTGAAGTTTAGAATTTACGAAATGTATCCCTGGCAAATTACACTGTTGCTTAAATAGGCAACATATTGTAAGTTATTAATAACAATTTTTGATGAAAATTTTATGAAAATTCTATTTGACCGTTTTAAAATTATACAATTCTTAATAATTACTCTGATTTTTTTTTCAGGATTATTGTTTGCCGGTATTCCCACGATCCAATGGCGTGAGCTGCATACTCCCCTTACAGGGGAAATTAATATTGTCCAGGCAAATTCACCGGATGATTTTTGGGTTTTTGAAATATCTCCCGGTGGGAAATTAGCCCATTTTATAAATCAGGAATGGAAAGAGTATAGAAGCCCTGATTTATACAAAATTGAAAATCCACGATCTCAATACTGTATAATCATTGATGAAAATACATTTTTATATTCTGTGATTGATGAATATTACCACACTCATTTTTATATTTTCAGAAATAATAAATGGGAGAAATTTCCCCTTATATGCAAAGCTCCTGTCAGAAATTTTTTGAAAATTTCATCCAGTGATTGTTGGATATATGGTGACTGGGGTAATTTATATCACTTTTTAAATGGTAAATTGGCCAAAATTGAAACACCAATAAAACACCATATTACAAGTGCCTGTAAAATTGATAAAAACAATATATGGATAGGTGTTCGTCAGGAGGGTGTATTTCATTATAATGAAGAAAAATTTATAAGAATTCCGGTAAGTGATTTTTCCGGAGATTTGCTAAAATTGTATTATGAATCCGATGAAAATTTTTACGCCTTATCAGCAGATGGACGAATTTTTCTTTATAAAAATGGTCAATTTAATTTTTATGATTCTTTTGATTTTACTACATCATTGATAAACTATGATATTCTTAATTTTCAAAACTGGTTGGCCTATTCCGTAGCTCAGGAAAATGTTGTTGTTTTTCACAGAAATAAATATATAACACATCAATTACCAACCGGATTTCATATTATCAAAGCAAAATACATAAATAATAACAGTATTTTATGCACAGGTGTTAATAGTATAATTATTGGTAATTTTCAGACAAAAATGTTTTTTGAAGAACGAGGTGGTAAATACTACATAGATGGAAGTATGTATGATAATTCTATTGGGGCGGCATTTATTGATTTTAATAATGATATATATCCGGAGATTTTTGTACTGAATTATGGGGAAGCGCATTACAATAGATTGTATCAAAATATTCCCGGATCTGCTTTCCTGGATAATACAAGTCAATCCGGCTTAGAGAAGACCTCGGGTTCGACACTTTTTGCTTTTAACGATTATAACAAGGATGGATTACTTGATGGAATATTCTGGAATAATGAAACTCTATTATATTTTATAAAGAATAATAGGGAGACATTTTTGGAAGATTCTCAGTCGCACCTCAGGTTTGAGGGATTAAATCAACTGATGGATATTAATTTTGTAGATTATGACAAAGACAACGACGATGACCTTTGTTTCAGTTTTAATTATTCAGTAGAAAGGGAGATAGGTAAAAATTTACTCCTGAAAAATAGTCAATTCGGACGTTTTCGAAATGCCGATACGGATTTATCAGGAATTTCCAAAGGATGGAATGTTAAGACATGTATCGCAGATTTTAATAATGATGGATTTTCTGATATATATATTTGTGACAGATGGAGTCGGGATAATTTATTGATAAATAATATGGGAGAATTTGAAGATCAAATCGAGTCCAGATTTACGGGAAGAGATACTACGAAATTTACTAGTAATAGTGCCATTGCGATTGATTATGATAATGACGCTGATCTGGATATTTTTCTGACTCATAATGATTCACGAATTATGTCAATATATAATAATAATGGGGAAGGCTTTTTTAACAATGTTTCCGATGAGTTCGGATTTTTAAATATTTTAGATGGAGTAAAATTTAATTATTTATGTGCAGCAGATTATAATAATGATGGTTTTATTGATCTTTTTACATCGAATAATAAAGGAACCAAAAATTATTTTTTTGCTAATGATTCTGGTAGAAATTTCATTGATATTACAGAAGAATCCGGGCTTCAAATATTAACAGTTAATGGAGCTATTTCCGGAGATATAGATGGTGATGGTGATATTGATATTTTTGGTGTCAGGAATGGAGTAAATTTATTATGGTGTAACAAGTTGGATAATAATGATTTTCTGAATGTTATTGTGAAAGGGATAAAAAGTTCCTCTGATGGACGTCACAGCAAAATTTGGGTTTATGAACAAGATCACCTGAATGACAAAAATTATTTGCTTGGATACAGGGAAATTGGAACAGATGATCCAAGCCCTGTTTTATATAATTCAAAAACGGCTCACTTCGGACTCCCCGGGAACAAATTTTATGATGTTAAGGTGGACTTTTATAGTGGAAAGACTCGGATTGTTCATAATATTGCTGCCGGGAAAACCATTGTCATTGCTGAATATAGAGGAGTTGTAGCCTTTATGATAAGGTTACCGGCAAAATTTCTTTTGGTTTTAAGACATCCTGTTATTTATTATTATATTCTAAGTTTTTTAATCATGCTAATTTTTATATTTGGAGGAGTAAAAATTGGAACCAGATATTTTGAATGGAGTACCAGAATTTCTCTAATTGTAATAATTGCAAATATTTCGTTATTTTGGATTTTTGCTAATATCTTTTCTCAAAAAATTGGAGTATATAAATATTTTGTTCCTATTCTTGCTAATTTTTTTGGTATTGTAATTCCTTTATTATCATCATTCCAATTCTTTTTTAAAAGTACTAAAATTATCAAAAGTAAAGTTGAAGATGATTTATTGAAAACTATATTGATCTTTGGACATGGAGAATTTGCAACCAGTAATATTAATAGTATACAATTGCTATGTGAAAATTATCCGGATAACAGTTTGGTTTCAAGTGAATATATGAAACAGTTTGAAAAAAGAAAGACAACTTTCCTGAATATTGTTGCACCAAATATTAAAAAAATAATTTATCTGTATGAAAATACAAATTTCAAATTCAATGATCCGGAAAAGCTACAACAAAATTTTAAACTATTTTTGAACAATCTCAAAAAACTCAAATCAGGTGAATCATTCAAAAACAAATTGCTTTTTAAAGAGATGTTAGATGCTATTAAGCATATTAAAAATTCAATAAAACAAATAAGGTTGCAGGTGTTTAAACAATATACTACAGATGCAATTCCAGCCGTTGTTGGTGTGTCAGATGCCTTAAAAGAAGTCCTTTATGAAAGTGGTGTTGAGTTGATTCGAGCTAAAAAAGATATTGCTAATTATTTAGTATTAATAAAAAATTTTGAATTGGCAGATATTCTTGATAGTTGTATCAGGAATTCAATTCTGGCATTTGATGAGAGATTGGAGAATAGACGAGTAGAAGTATTGATTTATAGATTTCCGCCTAATATTCATATTGATATTATTGACAATGGAAAAGGTATTAAAAAGGATAATTGGGAAAAAATATTTCAAAGTGGATATAGTGGTTCAGGAGGAACAGGTCGTGGATTGCATCAAGCGAGAGAAGTATTAAATAAATATGGAGGGAATATTTTTGTTTCCAAAAGCAAGCTCGGGGAAGGAACAACTATAACGATTAAAATGATTGAGGGAGTTAAATAATGACACCAAATCTTTTAATAATTGATGATGATGTCGATTTTATTGAAGATTTTGTTCTTTTACTTAGGCAAAATTATGATTGCCATTCGGTTAATACAGGCTCAGATGGTTTGAAATTTATAAGGAAAAATAATCCGGATGTGGTGCTTCTGGATTTGAAATTGGGGCATAGTACTAATGGGTTGGAAGTTTTAAAGGACATACAAAAAATTGATGAAAATTTACCTGTGATCATGATTACTGATTATGCTTCAATTGATACCGCAGTTGAAGCTATTCGTCTCGGAGCCTTTGATTATATCTCCAAATCACCAAACATGAAAGAACTTCAGGTAATAATTAATAAATCTCTCAGACAGAGGAAGATAAAATTTCAAACCCAATCATTACAGCAGGAAATTAAACAGGGCTATTTTGAAATGATTGGAAATAGTCCGGCTATGCTTCAACTCAGAGAAAGAATAAAATTAAGTGCACAGAATTTAAATACTGTTTTAATTACCGGGGAAAGCGGGGTAGGAAAAGAAATTGTAGCAAGGCAAATATATTATCAAAGTGATAGAAATACAAAATCCTTCGTGCCTCTAAATTGTGCTGCTATTCCCCGGGATTTAATCGAAAGTGAATTGTTCGGCCATGAAAAAGGTTCATTTACAGGTGCTATGAGTAGAAAAATCGGGAAGTTTGAAATTGCAAGCGATGGAATTTTATTTTTTGATGAAATTTCAGAGTTGGAGCAAAGTTCCCAGGTAAAATTATTGCGAGTGTTGCAGGAAAAGGAATTTGAAAGAATAGGTGGTAATAAATTACTTGAAACAGATGCTAAAATAATTGCCGCAACAAATCAAAATTTGGAAGAACTGGTATCCAAAGGTTTGTTCAGGGAAGATTTGTTTTATCGATTAGATGTTTTACCAATCCATGTACCACCATTGAGAAAACGCAAGCAAGACCTGCCTTTGCTGATTGAACATTTTTTGAAAATGATCTGTCAGGAAATGAAAATTCCACAGAAAATTTTTTCTGGAGACGCCATTGATTTGTATATGAAGTATGACTGGCCGGGAAACATTCGACAACTAAGAAATTATATTACACGTGAACTTATTCTAAGTAAAGATAGAATAATCAGGGCAGAAACATTGGAATTTAAAGCGGATAAAATAGTAGTAAATGATAATTTTTTAAATGTGCAAATTCCAGAAACCTGGAATGAAATGGACAATCTACGCAAAGAGGCTGCCGATAAAGCAAGCCGTTCTGTGGAGAAACTTTTTTTAGAGAACCTGTTGGAAAAGTTTGATGGGAATATATCCAAAGCTGCTGAACATGTTGGAATTAACAGAACGAATTTTCATAAAATGATGAAAAGATGCAAACTATGATCTGCTTTCAACCAATTTTGAGTGAGAGAATCATGTGTAGGTTTGTATAATATCTTTAAGTATGAAAATTTTTACCAATTGGAATTGTAGTTCCAATTTCTGCATTGTGAATACTTCCAGAGATTTCTAAATTTTTGATAATTATCTTGTTATATAGAATTCAAATTATTAATTTTTCTTAAATAAAGAATTAATTTAGTAATTGATAAAAGTATTAAAGATAAAAATTAATAGGATAATAGAGATATTGGATGAAAATAATGATTTGTTTTTTTAAGGAGGAGTGTGATGAAAAAAATATTATTAATTGTTATTCTTTTGATTTGTTTAGTTGGTTGTGTTTCAAAACCTGACATTTCCAGTAATGAAAATATAAATCTTAAAAGTGCTGTTTTTACAATAGATGGACAAAAAACAATAAAAGAATGGATTGTACTAGGACCTTTTCCAAATAATCCTGTAGATAAAGAATTGCCAGATGGCAGTTACCATACCGGATATTATACTGATTATCTTGAAATTTTGGGCGGTGAAGAAGAAGCAATTTTTCCAATTGATACCCTGATTTCAATTAAAACAGATGAAGGAATTTTAAAATTAAAAACTGAGTTGCATGAAATTAATAAATGGGATATCTTAGATTTTGATAATATTTTCAATAAAGCAGATCATAAAGTAGCCTATGCTTTTTGCTATATATTTTCTGATAAAAATCAGGATGCTGATGTTTATTTCGGGTCTGATGACGGAGCAAAGGTTTGGCTAAATGGAAACCTGGTTCATTCTGTTTATGTTGGTCGTGGAATAACCTATCGGGAAGACCATTTTAAAATTTCTCTTCAAAAAGGTATGAACAAACTTCTGGTTAAAGTAGCGGATCGTGTTCGGGATTGGGGATTTGTATTCGAAGTTTTTGATGCAGTAGCCTGGGAAAAATTCCAGGTAGAAAAAAGAGAAGAAGAGGCGTTAAAGGAGTTTTTAAACTGTCAGATAATTCAGGATGGTAATCCCTGGGATTATACATTTTATCCCGGAAAATTTCCTGACCTTGTCTGGGATAAATCCTATCTTGTAGAGAAAGTGGCAGGACATTTTCCATTAAATGTTCAATGGTTTGATGAAAATTATAATAAAGTTATCTCTCCGGAAAAACCTGGGAGATATGCATATTATGTTGAATCCGAAAGTCCCAAAGGTTTTAAAATCAGGCGAGCCGGCACTATGTATTGTCAACCTACAGATTTTATGCTTTGGAGTGAAAGACCGAGAGCCTATTTAGATTATTTAGATTGTGATACTTTTGATAAAAGGGCTTGGGAACAGCATGAAGAACAAATTGCCTTTTTTACAGGAAGAGTCATGGTACTCTCTATGATGTCTCAAAAAGAAGGGGCAGTTTTAATGTCCTATCTACATGAAATTGAGGCTGATAATAATATATCTCCATTTTTGAATACACCAATTATCAGGGATCATGATTATCATCTGGCATTAAAACGGAAAATATTGAATGTGGAAAGCAAATGGCCGGCTTTAAAATTTCCACAAAGGACAGTCAACAGGGCTAATGTACTTTCTGAAAAATCGTTTCAAAAAGCTGGCTTTAGACAGACAAGTGTAGAAAAATTGAGAGAAGTATGTCAGAAATGGTATGATGAAAGTGGGGTTGAATTTGTAATTTGTGCCGCACGACATGGTGAGATTTTTTTCCATGAGTCCTTTGGTAAAGAAGTATCTAAAGACACAAAAATGCCATTGGCATCTATTACAAAACTTGTTACAGGTACTATGTTCGCCCAATTTGTTGATCAGGAATTAATTGGGATAGATGACCCGGTCGGTGATTTTTTACCGGACTTTCCAACTGTTGGGAAGAATGCGATTACAATGCGCCATTTGTTTACCCATACATCCGGGCTATATGGGCATGAAATGTACGGAGGGTTACACAATCCATGGATGAGTAATGTGATTGCAAATGGTTATGAACTTAAACAGTTTGTGCCGGGGAAATGGTTGAATTACAATGGGACCGGTTACAATCTGAGTGGGAAAGTGATGGAAATGGTTAGTGGTAAGAGTATTTTTCGATTGATGCAAGAGAATTTTTTCCAGCCACTTGGATTAAAAAATACTGTTCTCGAAGAGGATTTGGCATTTAGTTGTAATACAACTGCAAAAGACCTGGCAACAATCGGGCAATTATTATTGAATAAGGGTTCTTATGGTGATTTGCAATTTTTTTCAGAACAAACATTTGAAAAATTATTGCCAACTCAAATTAATAAATATTTCCCAGGAATTGATTCAGAATGGGGAATCGGTTTAACCTGGATGGCAGAAAAACATCCTGAAACAAGTCAAAAAGGAGCCACAATTCTGGGTGAAAAAACATTTGGACATGGATCAGCGACTGCATGTGTTCTAAGAATTGATATTGAAAACGATCTGGTACTTTCAATTACCCGTAAATTAGCCGGTGCTGGCTATGAAAAGAATTTGCAAAAAGTAGAAATGGTAATTGTTGAGGGGTTGTCCGATTAAAGATATTTTATTTACCATTTTAAAAAGTATAGCAAGATGTTCAACCATTTTGCTATACTTTTTTAGATTGTAAGTATCAGCGAAGCGTATCGACTACAAGTGTAGCGTTTGCGCAAAAATTAATCACATTTTGTTTTAATATTTCGATTTTTAGACTTTTCTCATGACTAAGTTTTCTGGCTATCGAAGGTAAGGAATCAGTATAATAAACCGCAAGCCTGGGAATAATTTCACGAGGAGGTTTTTGTTTAATATATTTAAAAGGGAAAAAGCCACAAATTCCTTTGTAACCAACTTTTTTGGCCATTTCAAGCACCTGGTAATTAGTTCTGCCAAAAGGTGAAGCAAAATAATTTACAGATGTTTTGAATTGATTTTCAAGTATGGTTTTTGATTCATTTAGTTCATAATAAATTTGATCGAGTTTCATTCCAATTAAGGATTTATGATTTACTGAATGTGAGCCTATTTCCCAACCTGCTTTAATAAGTTTAGAAATTTCAGAAGGGGAGAGGTGATCATATTGAATCCAACCAAGATTTGCATCCCAATTATTTTTATTTGAGATACTGGAAGAAATTACAAATACAGTAGCCGGGATATTATATTTTTGTAAAATTGGAAAACCAAATTTAAAGATATTTTTATATCCATCATCAAAAGTAATTGCAATTGCCGAAGGATCATTGTAATAATTTTGAATAAGTTCAGTAAGAGTTACGAATTTATACTTTTGTTTATGAAGAAATTCGATCTGTTTCTGGAATTTCCCCGGAGTAACAAAGGTAATACCCAATTCAGGTTTATTATCGATTTTATGATAGACAAGTACCCGGTTTTTTGTTATAGGAAATTGTGATCCGATAATTATACCAAAAAATTATTTTGGTGTAAAATTGTATTTTTTATAGAACTGTTTGGTAAATTCGGCAATCAGATTATAGGATTTTTCCAATGTTTCTTCATCTGGTAAAAATACAATTCTAAAATGACCTGTACCTGGTTTTTCTCCAAAACCTTTTCCAAAAACGACTAAAACACCGGTCTCTTCTAAAAGATTCAAAACATATTCTTCGTCATCAACACCTTCAGGTAGTTGAATTTTTGGAAATGCATAAAAGGCACCTTCAGGTTTTACACAACTTATTCCCGGGATATCATTTAGCATTGTATAAGTCATATCACGGCGTTTATGTAATTTTGGTGAAATCATTTCCAAATGGTCTTGAGGGCCTTTTAAAGCGTCTGCTATCATATGTTGTTGAGGATGCGGTGAACATAATCTGGCGCGTAATAATTTATTAATTGCTTCCCTGTAATCTTCCATTACTGATAAAGGATCATGGAAAATTCCCCAACCAACTCTCCAGCCAGGCATTATATAATTTTTACTTAGTCCACCAAAAGTGATAACCGGAACATCATCGGAAAGTGAAGCAATGGAAATATGCTTTTGATTATCATAAAGTAATTTATCATAAATTTCATCAGCCAGGATGACAAGATTATGTTTTCTGGCAAATTTGATAATATTTTGCAGACTTTCTTTAGTATAATTCGCTCCCGTAGGATTATTTGGATTAATAACTACGATAGCTTTTGTACGTTCATTGACAGATTTTTCAAGTTCATCAAAATCAATTTGCCAACCCTTTTCTTCATTTAAAAAATATGGATTTAGTTCACCGTGATATACCGGAATTTGTCCATTATAAAGTGGATAGCCTGGTGATGGAGTCATAATATTATCACCTGGATTCACCAGAGCCGCAATTGAGATTGTTATTGCTTCGGAGGCGCCACTTGAAATAATAACATTGTCTTTAGTAATATTTTTTATTTTTTTATTTGTTCTGGCATCCCAGGCGATTGCTTCCCTGGCAACTTCAATACCCATTGAATCACAGTAAGTTGCAACATTTTTTTTACTTCCTGCTGTTGAGTCAATAATTTTTTGTGCTACACTTTGTCGTAAATGTAAGGGAGTCTCAAAATCATAAACTGGTGGATCGCCAATATTCAGATATAATATCTTTTTCCCTTCTGCTTCGAGTTTTTTTGCTTTTACAACAATATCTCTTATTGCATAGGTCACTTTATTTGTTCTCTCTGCTGGAATAATTTTTCTTAATGTCATAATTCACCTCGATTCAACGGTTTTTATTAATTAGATTTTGGTTTGATTATAGTAGTAATAAATTTATCCCTTTGAAATAAATATTTGGCCAACTCCTGGATGTCTTCCCTGGTTATTTTTTCAATAATCATCAGTAATTCGTCGATTGGTAAAAGCCTTTTTTCAAAAATTTCCATCTTGGCTAATCTGTTCATACGTGATGACATGCTTTCAAGGCCAATTACCAGGCCACCTTTAAATTGCTGTTTTACTTTTTTAAATTCCTGGGATGTGATTTTTTCTTCAATCAAATTGTTAAATTCATTAAAAATCAAATCGGAAACTATATCAATTTTGGTAACATCTGTAGCAGTATATATACCAAATACACCCTGATCAATATTAAAATCATGAAATGAATAAATAGAATAGATAAATCCATATTTTTCACGAATATTATGGAATAACCGGCTTGACATTCCGGCTGATAAAATGAGATTTAATACTGCAAGTTGTAAACGACGTGGGTCGCTTTGTGGAAAAATCCTTCTTCCGGTAATATAATGAACTTGCTGTATTGAACGTTCATAGGTTTTTATTTTATCAATAACCGGAGTAATTCTGGGCGTTTTTTTTATTTTTTTCCCAATCCGAAATTTATCAAGATATTTTTTAACTAATCTTACCAGATTGTCATGCTCAATATTTCCAGCAGCAGAGATAATCAGATTATCACTATTATAGTTATCTTTGATAAAGTCCAGTATATCTTTTTTTGATAAGTTTTTAATACTTTCTTCAGTACCCTGGATAGATCGTCCTAAAGGATGATTTGGGAATAATTGCTGTGAAAAGAAATCAAAAATAATATCTCCCGGAGTATCTTCAATATCTTTAATTTCTTCAATAACTACAGATTTCTCCTTCTCTAAATCATCATCATTGAAATCCGGATTCATAATTAAATCAGATAATACATCAATACCTTGTTCAATATGTTCCTGCATCAGGCGTACGTAAAAACATGTAGTGTTTTTGGTTGTAAAAGCATTTATAGAACCGCCAAGAGACTCAATGTCATTACCAATTTGAAAAGCTGTCCTGTTTTTTGTGCTTTTAAAAGCAAGGTGTTCAAAAAGATGAGTAATTCCATTTGTTTTTGTGGATTCATCTTTTGAGCCTGATAAAATCCAAAAACCCAAAGAAATTGAATGTACTGTATCAATGTGTTCCGAAATGATTTTAATACCGTTTGAAAGTATTGTTTTTGAAAAGTTTTCTTTTGTCATTTTAGCCAATATAGTAAAGGAGGTAAAATAAGTTTTACCTCCTTATATTTAAATATGTACTGAGAATTAACGATTTTTGTGATAACTTTTATTATCCCGACCGCCACGATTTCTATCGTTACTCCTGCTAGGTTTTTTGAAAGTCTTTTTCCTTACAAATCCTTCAGGTGGATCTGTTAATTCTCTGATTGATAGTTCGAATTTTCCCTGATCTGAAATTTTTAGTAATTTAATATCAATTTTTTCACCAATTTTCAGAACTTCATGAATATCTTTTGTTCGTTCCCAGGCAACCTCAGAAATATGCAATAGTCCGTCTTTATTAGGTAAAAATTCTACAAATGCGCCATAGTCTTCAAGACGTTTTACAGGACAATTTGTATAAATTTTTCCTTCTTCCGGCTGCTCTAATGTTTGTTTAATAGTATTAAGAGCTTTTTCAGCTTTTTCAGAATTTGATGCAGAAATGAATACAATACCATCATCATCGATTTCTATATTCGAATCAGTAGATTCCTGCAATTCCCGAATTCTTTTTCCACCAGGGCCAATGATCTCGCCAATTAACTTTGGATTGATTTTTAGTGAGAGCATTCTCGGTGCAAAGGCAGAAAGATCATCTCGTGGTTTTTCTATACAATTATCCATAATATCAATAATTTTCAGACGACCTTCACGAGCCTGCTCAAGAGCTTTGGTCATGATTTCTGAAGAAATACCGGTAACTTTCAAATCCATCTGGATGGCATTGACACCATCTTTTGTTCCGGTAACTTTAAAATCCATATCTCCAAAATGATCTTCTGATCCCAGAATATCTGTTAAAATATAGGCTTCGTCGTTATTTTTAATAAGACCCATAGCGATTCCCGCTACAGTTTTTTTAACCGGAACTCCAGCATCCATCATAGAAAGGGAACCGGCACATACTGAGGCCATTGAAGATGAACCGTTAGATTCAAGAATATCAGATACTATTCTGATTGTATAAGGAAATTCTTCAGATTCCGGAGCCTGGTTTTTTAAAGAACGTTCAGCCAGATTTCCATGACCGATTTCTCTTCTGCCGGTTCCAAAGAATCGTCCGGTTTCACCTACACTAAATGGTGGAAAATTATAATGAAGAGTGAATCGTTTAAAATATTTTTCATGATCAATATCATCTATAATCTGTTCATCCATTTTTGAACCAAGAGTTACTGTAGCTAAACTTTGAGTTTCACCTCTTGTAAAGAGAGCAGAACCATGTGCTCTTGGTAATACGCCAACTTCACATGTTATAGGACGAATATCTGATAGATTTCTACCATCTAAGCGAGTGGAATTCTCAATGATCTGTTTTCTTGTATCTTCTTTAATTAAATCGTCAACTACATTGCTGATATAACTACCCTGATCAGGATATTCTTCTTCAAATTCCGCTTTTAATTCTTTGATGAAAGTTTTTATAGCGTTAGTTCTGAATTTCTTTTTTTGAAGCCCAAGTTTTCGCCAATTTTCAATATTTGGAGTAACTTTTTCAATAATTTTTTCTTTAAGACCTTCTGGTACTTCAGGCGCTACAAATTCAAATTTTTCAGGATTAATTTCCGCAACTAATTCTTTCTGAAAATTTACAATCTCTACAATTGCGGTCTGGCCAAATTCAATAGCAGCTAATAAAATATTTTCCGGTACTTCATTGGCTTCACCTTCTACCATTACAACTGATTCTTCACTACCTGCGACAATAATTTCCAGGTCGCCGGTTTCAATTTGTTGGACAGTTGGATTTAAAATAAATTTATCATCAATTCTACCAACCCGTACTGCTGCGATGGGTCCCATAAATGGGATATCGGAAATGCTTAATGCGGCAGATCCACCAATAACTGCAAGGATATCTCCCAGATTTTCCTTGTCACTGGAAATACAATTTGCGATTATTTGAGTTTCACTTGAAAATCCTTCAGGAAACAATGGTCTGATAGGTCTGTCAATCAGGCGTGAACTTAATACTTCTTTTTCCGAAGGTCTGCCTTCTCGTTTTATAAAACCACCAGGAATTTTCCCGGCAGCATAACTTTTATTTCTATATTCACACTGAAGTGGAAAGAAATCCTGATTTGGTTTGCTGAAAAAATTAGAAACAGCAGTAACTAATACCATTGTATCTCCATATTGTACCAATACAGAGCCGTTTGCCTGCTTAGCCATTCTTCCAGTTTCAATACTTAATTCTTGTCCTCCAAGGGACATTGTTTTTTTTATCAATTTTTCACCTTTTGTTTATTTTCTAATTCCTAATGCAGAAATTAATGTTTTGTACTCTTCTTCACTTCTTTTTTTCAAATAGTCAAGTAAGTGCCTTCTTTTACTTACTAATTTGTATAGACCACGACGTGAACCATGGTCTGTTGGATTTTTTTTGAAATGTTCTGTCAAATTTTTTATTCTAGTTGAGATTATTGCAACTTGTGCTTTGGTTGAACCAGAATCTTTGGCATTTTTTCCAAATTTTTCAATTAATTCTTTTCTTTGTTCTTTTTTGATCGACATTATTAATGACCTCCATTTAAAATATATGGTTTAATTTTTCAATACAATTTTGTTTGTCCTTGGATATTTGGACTTTCAATTCATCAATGTGACTGAATTTCTTTTCGTCACGTAGTTTTTCCAGGAATTCAACTTTCACGGTTTCTCCATACAAATCTAATTCCGGTGGCGAAATAATATGAATTTCGATCGTACGGAAAGTACCATTAAAAGTTGGCCTGAATCCTATATTACAGATTCCAAAATACGGTTTTCCATTTAAAAAAGTTTTTGTTATATATACACCATTTTCCGGAATAAGTTTGTAAGAGTTTTCTATGTCAATATTAGCAGTTGGAAATCCTAATTTCCGTCCTGTACCTGTACCTTTAATAATTTTTCCAAACATACTATAAGGGCGACCCAGCAGTTGGTTGGCCTCTTCAATTTTTCCATTTTTCAAATAGTCTCTGATCCTTGAGGAACTTACTACTTGTTTATTTATAGAAAAAGCAGGAATAATCATAGTTTTGAGATCATATTTACTACCCGATTTTTCTAAAAATTCCGGTGTTCCTGTTCTGTTTTTTCCAAAATGATAATTGTAACCAACTATTACTTTTTTTGCAGAAATTCCTTTTAATAGTATTTGTTTAATAAAATCATCAGCCTCAATATTCAATAATTCCCGAGTTGTTTCAAGAATTAAAACCGAATCCAGACCGGTTGTTTTAAGATAACTGTTTTTTTCTTCCGGGCTCGTTAAAATTGGAAGAAAATCAGCGGATGTTTTACTGAGTACCGTTCTTGGATGTGGGTTAAAAGTAATTAACATGGATGGGTGGTTATATTTTTTAGCCGCCAGCACAGTTTTTTTAATAATTTCCTGGTGACCCAGGTGTACTCCATCGTAAACACCAAGAGTGGTTATTACTTCTTTAAAATCTGCAGATATTGACTTTATTCCTTTGAAAACTTTCATAGTGTTATTGTAAAAAAATTAATTTTTAACTGTTTGATTGATTCCTTTTTTTACAGATTCCATATTATGCTTTGAAAGAATAGTTGTTTTTAAAGGCATAAGTGTTTTTTCTAGGTTGTCAAATAGCAATGAATTATTTATTTTATAGTCACCTATACAGGTGCGTTTTAAAGATACAAGATGTCCAACTGTACCAAATTTTTTAGCAATATCTTCTCCGAGAACACGAACATAAGTACCACTGGAACAGGAAGTGTTGATCTTTAAAATAGAGTGATTGGTTTGTACTATTTTAAGGTCGTAAATATTGATTTTAACCGGATTAAGTGTAAATTCAATACCCTGTCGTGCTAATTTATATGCAGGAATTCCATTTATTTTTTTTGCACTATATTGTGGTGGTGTTTGATTCACTTCTCCATGAAACATATTAATGACCTGTTGGATTTGTTGTTCGGATATTTGTAATACTGGTTGATTGTCGGTAATTTCTCCTGTATGGTCTGCAGTATCAGTAGATTGCCCAAGTTTAATTTCGGCTTCATAGGATTTAGGCAAACTAAGCAGTTGGTTCATCTTTTTTGTTGCTTTGCCAATTAAAATTAATAAAACTCCTTCTGCGAAAGGATCAAGTGTTCCACCATGTCCTATTTTTTTTAACTTTAGAATTTTTTTTACTTTCCTGACAACATCATAAGAGGTAATTCCAACTGGTTTGTGTATGTTTAATATTTCAGATATGGAATTATTTATCATTTTCCTCTTCTTCTTTATGCATTTTTTGAATCAACTTTTCAATTTTTTCAGCATATTGCAAACTATCATCTTCATAAAAACGCAGGTTAGGTACATGTCTTGCCTTTAATTTATGTCCCAGAAAACCTCGTATTTTTGACACCTTCTTAATAATCTTTTTGAATTTAATAGTTCGTTTATTTTCATCATTTTCATAAACACTAATATAAACCTTAGCCTCTTGCAGGTCAGGAGAACATTTAACTTTAGTAACGGTAACAAAGCCAAGATCATCTCCTGAAAGTTCATTTATAAATATTTCAGAAATAATCTTTTTTACTTCATCAGAAAAGCGTTGTATACGAAATCCAGCCATTACAGGTTTTCTACCTTTCTATTTATAATTTGAATATCAAATTCCTTTTCAATAAGGTTTTCAATATTGTTTAATGTGTTATGTATTATGTTGTTATCAGTATTAATTGTTACAAATCCCAATACAGTAGACCTTATGCTTTGTAAATTAGCAAGTTCGGCTACGGAAACATTGAATTTTTTTCGAGTTAGATTTTTCATTCTTTTTAACACTGACCGCTTATCTTTTAGAGATGATGGGTAAAGTAATTTTATTTCTAATTGTAAAAATCCAATAGTCATTTAATTTGTTATTTTTTTTCCAGTTTTCTTTTCACAGATTTTATCTTGTAAAATACCATAACGTCATTTTCTTTGATATTGTTGAAATTTTCCAGTCCAATTCCACATTCATAACCCTCTTTGACTTCTTTTACATCATCTTTGAATCTTTTTAATGATGAAATATCACCGGTAAAGATGGTTTTGTTGTCACGAATAAGCCTGACCTTTGACAACCTGTTAACAACACCTTCGTTAATATATGATCCAGCAATTATTCCAAGTTTTGGAATTTTGATTATAACTTTTACAGTCGCTTTTCCAGTATCAATTTCAATTTTTTCGGGAGATAACATACCTTCAAGAGCAGTGTTTATATCGTCAATCAATTCATAAATAACAGAATAGTTACGAATTTCTACATTTTCCTTCTTAGCCAGTTCTTTTATTTTGGGATTGGCTGTTACATTAAACCCAATTACAATCGCTTGTGAGGTTTTTGCAAGCAGAATGTCATTTTCTGATATTATTCCGGCGGCACTATGTATTATTGAAGTGGATACTTCATTATTTCCAAGAGGAGCCAAACTACTTTTGATGGCTTCTACAGAGCCATCAACATCACATTTTAGAACAATATTTAATTGATTTACTTCACCATCAGCAATGTGTTTGGAAATTGTGTCCAGAGTCCATTCTTTATCTTGTCTGTTTCTATGCTCTCTTTCAATTTTTTGTCTCTCAAGAGCGATCTTTCTGGCTTCTGAGGGATCTTTGACAACAGAAAAAATGTCAGCTAAATGTGGTAATATGTCGAGACCTGTTACAATTACCGGTTTTCCAGGTTTGGCAATCTTGATATTTTTGCCATATTCGTCAAACATTGCTCTGACTCGTCCAAAAGCCGCACCACAAACAAAGGGGTTTCCAATTTCAAGGCAACCTTTTTGAATCAGGATTGTAGCCATTGATCCATGTCTCTTGTCCACTCTGGCTTCAATAACAGTTCCCTGAGCCAGAGTATTTTGGTTTGCTTTTAATTCCATCATTTCGGCTTCAAGTATAATAAGATCAAGTAGTTTATCAATACCTTTTCCTGTTAGTGCTGATATTTCAGCAACCTGAACTTCACCACCCCATTTTTCAACCAGAATATTATTTTCAGATAATTCTCTATATACTCTTTCCGGATCTGCATCAGGTTTATCGATTTTATTTACTGCAATAACCATAGGAACTCCTGCAGCTTTTGCATGGTTAATAGCTTCAATTGTTCTGGGCATTACGCCATCATCGGCAGCCACAATTAATATCACCATGTCAGTAACCTGTGCACCACGGGATCTCATTTCAGTAAAAGCCTCATGACCTGGAGTGTCTAGGAATGTAATATATTGTTTACTAGGAAGTTGTACCTGGTAAGCGCCAATATGTTGTGTGATACCTCCTGCTTCTCCACCAACAACATTGGCATTTCTGATATTATCAAGCAGAGTTGTTTTCCCATGATCCACATGCCCCATAATTGCTATAACCGGAGGCCTGGGTTCGGCGTTTTCCAAATCTTCTTCAGTTTCTTCGATTTTTAGGAATTCTTCACCATATTGTTCCAACTGTTCCACTTCAAAATTAAATTCTTCGGTAATTAATAAAATAGTATCAAAATCTAAGCGCTGGTTAATTGTCACAAACATTCCAAGTTCAATACATATCTGGATAATGTCTGCCGGATCTATATCCATCAATTTGGCTAATGTCTCTACGGTTGCAAATTCACTTATTCTGATTACCTGTCTGGTTTCAGATTCATCTGATCCGGATTTATCTTTTTTCTTATATTTTTTCTTAGTTGATTTTTCATCCATTTTGGCCATTGTTTTCCGGATTGATTCATCAACCTGTTTGGCGTCAATAACGATTTCCCGTTTTTTCTTTTTCTTTTTCTTTTTTTCTTTACGTTTTTTATTTCCCGAAGATTCCAGTCTGGATTCAATTTCAGAAATGGAAACACGGCGAAGTTTATTACTTTTGGATTTCTTTTTAGTTGAGTCTTTTTCGTCGGTTGCTTTTTCGGTGGCGACCTCGATTTCTTTTTTGTGAATTTCTTTTTTCGGTTTTGCCGAAGATTTCTTTATTACCGGCTGTTTAGCCTTTTCTACAGTTACATCAGTAACCTTTTCAATTTCCTGTATTTCTTTGATTAATGATTTTTTAATATCTTCACTGTGTTTGTAAACTGAGAGAATAGCCGAGCTAATATTGGCTTCCGCCTGGGAGAATATTTCAGTTTTGATTTTTTCCTGTTCAGCCTCGGCCTTTTGTCTGGCGTCTTCCATAGATTTCCGTTTGAATTCTGCTTCTTTCCGGGCTTTTTCCTTTTTTATTCTTTCAACAATATCCTTTTCCTTAGCGAATTCTTCCAGAATTTTCATATAGATATCATCGTTGACAGAGGTCATTATGGATTTAAAAGGAACTTTTTCTTTCTTTAGAAATTGAGTTATCTCTATGTGTGAAATATTTAATTCTTTAGCTATCTCAAATATTCTTTTCTGCTTCATTTTAATATTATTACCCATTTACCTCTTTCGTTTAGTCTAATAAATCATCTTTGATATCATCTTCGGAAAACTCTGTGGTTCCATTGTTATCTGACTCTTCTTCATTATAATCATCAGAACTTGCCGTTTCATCCTGAACAGCATTTAATGCAGCTTCCTGTTCCTGCTTTTGTTTTTCAATAGTCTCTTTAACAATATCATAAATTTTATCAATAGTTTTTTCACCGAGACCTTTTATTGTTAACAGTTCTTCTTTGGGAGTTGATAATAGTTCTTCGGTTGTTTCAATTCCCATAGAATAAAGGATTTTCCAGTTATGTTCAGATAAATCTTCAATTTCTTCCAGGTAGAGTATTTCGGATCCGGTGATTTCATAATCTGATCTTTTAATTGCGTCAATAGTATAGCCTGTAACCTGGGATGCTAGCCTGATATTCTGACCCATTTTTCCAATAGCAACTGATATATCTTCATCATCAAAAATTGCAAGAGCTGTTTTTTTCTCTTCATCAATTTCCAACATAAATGGTTTCGCCGGTGATAATGCCCTTGTAATTAAGATTTCGGATTCAGAACTATTATGAATGATATCAATTTTTTCATTATTTAATTCGCGTACAATTGCCTGAATACGGCTACCTTTGATACCAACACAGGCTCCGACAGCATCGATTCTACGATCGTTAGATTCAACAATAACCTTGCTTCGATCACCTGCCTGTCTGGCAACTCTCTTAATTTCAATTGTTTTATCATAAATTTCAGGCACTTCATTTTCAAAAAGTTTTGTCAAAAAAGAGGCATCTGCACGGGAAACGATAATTTCAGGATTACCAGTGCCTTTAACAGCATCTTTTATGATTGACTTAATTGTCTCGCCACGTCTGTATCTTTCGCCTGGAATTTGTTCTTCTCGAGGCATTTTTAATTCAGCTTTACCAACATTGATGAAGATAGCATCTCTTCTTATCTGGTGAACATCTCCAATAATAATTTCACCAACTTTTTTAAGATATTCTTCATAGATCACATTTTTTTCTACCCGAATAATTTGTTGATTGAGGATTTGTTTGGCCTGGGAAATCAATCTTCTTCCAAAACTCATTGGGTCGATGATTTCAATATATGGATCGCCAATTTCCAGATCAGGATCAACTTCTTTGGCATCTTCTATATGAATTTCATGAAGTGGGTCTGCTACTTCGCCAACAATTTCTTTTTGTTGATATATTTCAATTTCGCCTTTGTCCATATTAACGATAACATCAAAATTTGATGTATCTTCATATTTTTTTTCAATTAGAGTAAAGAATACCCTTTCAATAATCTCACCAAGTTCATCCCTCTCGACGTTTTTTTCACGTGCGATTTGGGAAAAGGCTTCAATTATATCTGTATTAATCAATTTTTTTCTCCTTTAGAAAAATTAAATTTCAAAAATGACCTTCGCATAATTTAATTCTTGATATGTTAATTTCTTAGCGCTTTTTTTTAAATTAATAATAATGTAGTCATCTGTAATTTCACCTAGTTTACCATTTATTGGGGACTGAAAATCTGGATTTGTATGGAAAAACTGTAATATCCTGTCTTTATTCCTGATAAAATCTCTTTTTAATTTCAAGGGGTAATCCGCTCCAGGTGAACTAATTTCCATTCGAAAACCTTCCGGGGAAAGTGCGTCAAATGCTTCATTGTTGTTTAAATCTTTAGTGACTAATGATATTTTATCAAGAGAGATTCCTTTGTCATCCTGAATAAATATTTTCAGGAAATTACGATTACCCTGTTGAGTTATTTTTAACTCAACAATGTAGCAATCGTGCTTAGTCAAAATTGGCTCAATTATGTTTTTTATCTTTTCCTGCAATTCTTTCAATAATTTCTTATCCTATTTTTGAAATGAAAAAAGTGGGTTTGTCAACCCACTTTCTGCACCAAAATATAATAGATATTTTTATGTTTTGCAAATATTATTTTTTTATCCTTTTAATACCTCAATCTGAGCAAGTAAACTCTCTGCCGATGATTTGGTTTTATAGTCGGGTTCATTATCGAGAGTTTCATTTACTAAGATTTCTGCACGTCCCAGGTCATTTATTAAAATCAGGTTCCTGACACTATTTAAAAAACATTCGTTTTGTTGATATGCATAAGGACTTGTTTTACCACCTTTTTCAAAATTTGATGCAGCACCTGCATAGTCTTTATTTTTTTCCAGGCAAACTGCCAGTCCGCTATAAGCGGCAGCAAGTAACATTTTGTTATCTTTGTGTTCTTTGATGAATATTTCAAAATTTGCTCTGGCATCATCAAACATTTTTTCATTAAGGCTGTTTTTTGCAAGTAAAAAGATACTAAGTCCGGCTGCATCACTGCCTGCAAAATTTTCCACGATTCTGTTAAGTTCTTCAATGCCTTTTTCAACCTGACCGTTTTTAAGTTTTAATTCAGCAATTCCAAAAGAACCTGATGCGGCTGTTTGTTTGTTTTTAGAACTTGTGAACATTAAAAATGAAAAAACAATCAATAATACAACTGCTATACCGTAAATTGTAAGTTTTTTTAAATTTTTATGTAAATAACTATTGATCTGACCTACTTTTTCTAATAATGGGTCTTTCTTGATTTCTTGTCTTGTGATTTTTCTTTTTGGTTTTAACATTCATTTTCTCCATTTTTTCCAGTACCCTCGCCGGGACTCGAACCCAGATCTAGGGATTAGGAATCCCCTATTCTGTCCTGTTGAACTACAAGGGCATTTATATTTTTTTTCCACTCTACTGTCAAGCAACGAATTATATAAAATATTTCTTTTATTTGCAATAATAAAACGAATTTATTTTTGAGTATTTGATTTTTGGAAATATACCAGGCTGAATTAAAAATTATTGATTACAATTATTCATATTTTTATGGTTAAGTATTGTTATGTTTTAATCTTTTTAATTCATGATATATCAACAATTAAATAGAATATTGGCAATAAAATATTTACAACTGGATTTATCCTCCTAATCCGATTTTAGTAAAACTGATTATATAATGCAATCTGTAACTATCTTCTTGATTATTAAAAATACTTTCTTTAGTTTTTGTTAACTTATTTATTATTTTACTTTAAGTATTAATAAAAAAGTATTAATAAAAAATGAAAAAAAATGAGAATATTTAGTGGCAAAAAAAAGTAAGATAAATGAATCTGAAATTAACATGTACAATGTAGTACCACATAAATTAGTTAAAAGTGATATTGCAGAAGATAAAATGATAATTTTATTAAAGCCTAAATTTAGAAATAGTTTTTTGGTTAAGCATCTTTTACACCGTATGAAATATCCTGATTTTAAAACAAAATTAGATGAAATTGGGACAGCTGTATGGAATAAAATTGACGGAAAAAAGAATGCTGTTGAAATCGGGAATGAACTGGAGAAAGAACTGGGAGAGAAAATCCAGCCTGTTTATGAAAGGCTCGGGATGTTTTTATCAACTATGAAACGAGAAAAATTTATAGAGTATTAATATGACTAAACAAATTAAAATCACAGAAGAATTTATTAGAGAATTACCCAAAACTGATTTGCACTGCCATCTTGATGGTTCTTTAAGACTTGATACCATTTTGGAATTGGCGGAAAGGGATAAAGTTGAACTTCCAACTAAAAATAAAGAAGAATTACGCAAACTTGTATCGGTAACTGATAAGCATATTACATTAAAAAAATATATTAAAATGTTTGATTATACATTATCGGTTCTCCAGACTCCGGAAGCATTGACTCGTGCTGCTTTTGAATTGGCAGAAGATGCTTATAACGAGAATATACTTTACCTTGAGGTACGTTATTCTCCGATTTTACACACTCAACGAGGTATGACTTCTATGGAAACTGTTGATGCGGTTCTGGCAGGATTAAAACAGGCCGAAGATGAATATAAAATAAAAACAGGAGTGATTGTATGTGGCATCAGAAGCATTTCTCCTGAAGTTTCCTATCAACTTGCTGAGTTATCTGTGGCCTATAAAAATCGTGGAGTAGTTGGTTTCGATTTAGCAGGAGTAGAGGAGAATTTTCCAGCCAAAGACCACAGAGAAGCTTTTTTTCTGATTTTAAGTAATAATATTAATACAACTATACACGCCGGTGAAGATTATGGTCCTGAATCAATTCATCAGGCAATCCATTATTGTGGAGCTCATAGGATTGGGCATGGTGTCAGACTAAAACAAAATGGTGATTTATTAAATTATGTAAACGATCACAGGATTGCCCTGGAAATGTGTATAACAAGTAATGTTCATACCGGAAGTGTCCCAAATTTTATATCCCACCCATTCAAATTTTATCTTGATTTTGGACTACGTGTTACCTTGAATACCGATAATAGATTAATCTCAAACACGACCTTAACCAACGAATTTATGATAGCCTATAAATATTATAACTTAAAAATAACTGATTTTAAAGAAATAATTATTAGTGGTTTTAAAAGTGCATTTATTCCTCATAGGACAAAAACAAAAATAATCAAGGATATTGCTGAAGAACTGGATACTTATATTTCTTTATAATTTATTTATTCTCTAATTTAATAGTTATTAATTGTTTGTAAGTTCTGACAAATTTTAATATAAACCAAAAGGGATGGAGTCGTAAAAAGGTTCTAAGCTGCCTTTTCGTCGAAAGCCGGACATAGTCTGAGGCAGTGTAGCAATGAAGAATCTCGTTGATAATTATAGGAAATTCTTTCAGTCAAAAACCTGATTGTAAACATTCGTACCTCATTCAGAATGACAGCAAATTTACTTTTTACTTAATTGTCAAATGGGAGTATCGTCAAGTTTTTATAATTATCAATGGTTGGAATTTAGTGACCAGTAACCATCACTCAATAAATATTTCCTACCTGATCACACTCATTTTTTGCCATTTTCCTGTTTTAAACCGTAAATAGAAACCCAAACCCAGGATAAAAATATAAAAGGTAAGAATTCCCCATGCAAAAAAGATTCCCAGGTTCCAAATAAAAATAACGAAAAATACGGGAATTACTAATATTATCAAGGCAGTTGTCAAGATAAAGATCATGACAAATTTGGTATCGCCGGCACCTTTTATTGATGCTGAGAAAATAATATTGAAAACATCAAAAATAGAATATATAGCAACAAATTTTAGTAGAATTGTGGTTATCTCAGAAATTTTAATAAGTTCATCGGAATTTGAATTTGATGAAAATAATGAAATATAAATTTCTGGTAATAACACAAAAGAAAGAGCTGCCGGAATCATATAAATAAAAGTAATAATGAAGCCTGAATAAGTTGATCGTTGAGCAGTTAAAGGATCATTTTTACCAATATATTGTCCAACTGAAACTGATACGGCAATTCCTAATCCAATCATTGGCAGGAATATTAAATTGTTGATATTCAGAGCAATATTTGAGGCGGCTAACTCTATCATACCCAATCTACCAATCATAAATACAAAAATACTAAATCCGGCAATATCCAGGAAAAACTGAAAACCATTTGGAAATCCAAACCGAATAATTCTGGCAAATAGTTTTGGGTTAAATTTCCAGTTAGATAGGCTTTTGAATTTAGATTCATGTTTTGGTAAACAGAATAAAATTAGCAGGGTAACAAAAGGAAAACAGGTGGCAATAACAGTTGCTATAGCTGCACCTTTTATTCCCATTGCAGGAAAGCCAAAGTTGCCAAAAATTAACGTGTAATCCAGAACAATATTGATTACGGTTGTAATAGAATGAATCCACATAATTGCCCAGGGGCGACTTCTTCCCGAGAAAAATCCAGCAAGTGCTGATGCAGCAATAACCGGGAAAGCGCTAAAACAAATAATCCTGAAATAAATGATTTCGTTCTGGATGACTTTTTCCGGATGGCCAATCAAGTTAAAAATCTCATCAGCAAAAGGTATTAAAGAAAAATGGAAAATAGCTCCGATTATTGCCAGGTAAATTCCCTGCCAAATCACCGGACCAATCATTTTGTAATTTTTTGATCCAAAATATTGGGCAACAAAAGTGCTGGAGTAGCCTGCTGTGCCAAGAAAAATACACATTGGAGCAAAGTTTAACATTGCAGCCGGCATAGCTGCAGCGATAGCTTCCGGAGAATACCATGTCAGAAAAACTCTGTCAACGAAATGTTGTATGGAATGGGCACCAGTACTTAAGATTAGTGGAAAGGATAGTATCAGTAATTCCTTTATTCCACCTTTTCCATGCCAATATTTTTGTATTATTAATTTCATTTATTCATTTCTCAAAAAAGTCAGTAAATCTAATAAGTAATCCTTTAATTATTTATAAAAATATTGTAATTGTTGACTGTTTAAAAGTCAAAATTTTAAAATTGGTATCTTAGTAAAATAAAGTGGTCGTGAATTTTACTAGTTTTCCATTTGAATTCTACTCTGAAAAATGTAATTTTCAAACCTGTTAAATTGAAAAGAAAGACTAATGGAACAGAAAGTTAAAAATAATATAATTCTATACTTAAGTCAGTTTGTTGCCATATCTGAAGTTAATGAAATTAATGATGAACTAATAATCCGCGGACATAGAATTCAAGAATATTCACTTAAGCAGATCAGAAGAAAATTGCGGGCAATAATTGGCTCTATACATGAAGAATCGACAATTGCAGGCTCAATTTTTTATGTAAAACCAGCAAAAAAAAGAATATATATAAATGTCATTTTATTTTTTATTACTATACTTTCAACTCTTTTTGTCGGCTCGATTATGGAAGGAGCAGATCCGATTAAGAATCCATACAATATTATAAAAGGATTTCCTTTTTCCTTTACTCTAATGCTTATTTTGGGAGTTCATGAGTTTGGACATTACTATTTTGCTAAAAAACATGATGTTGACGCCAGTTTGCCATATTTCATTCCTGCCCCAACTTTGATAGGCACTTTTGGAGCTTTTATAAAAATGCGTTCTCCGGTAAAAAATCGCAGAGCTTTAACTCAGATTGGAGCTGCGGGACCTATAGCCGGGTTTTGTGTAGCGGTTCCGGCTTTTTACATTGGATTAAAATTATCACATATTGTTGATTTACCAACTGCTACAGAGGGAATTATTCTTGGTGACTCAATAATCACAAAATTTCTTACTTTTATTGTTTATCCCAATCTAAAAGAAAATATGGATATTATGCTAAATCCGATCGCCTTTGCAGCCTGGATAGGTATGATAGTAACAATGCTTAATTTGTTACCAATTGGACAATTAGATGGTGGGCATGTAGCCTATGGTATTTTAGGTAAAAAACATAAGCATTTAGCCTGGACTGTCTTTGGGCTGATTCTTGTCTTGGGTTTAATTCCAATGTTTTTTAAGGTTTACTCATTGAATTGGATTATTTGGATGGTTTTGGTCTTTTTTTTGGTTAAAATCAAACACCCTCCTGTTTTTAATGAATACGAGAAGATTTCTAAATTGGAAATAATACTGGGAGTGATTTCCTTACTAATATTAATTTTGACTTTTATTCCGATTCCTATTAGAATTTAGCTGGGAAATTTTTATATTACTTAGTTAATACAAGGTAATTGAAATTTCTGGGGAAAAAATAAAATTCAAGAATATTGAGTTAATGATTAATATTATATTTTGTCTGAAAATATGAAATTAATTAGATGCTCACCGGTATTTATTTTAAAAATATATAGGGAAACTATGAAATTTGATTATGGTAAAATAAAAGAAAATGTGGTTAAAATAATAAAATCAAAACAATTTATTATTATTCGTCCCTATTTACTTGGATTAATTGTATTAATATCCGGATGGTTTTTGTTTTTATCACTGATTTTGTCAATTTCAATAAATATTAATCAGGATAATCTTGTATTTAGAATTGATAAAGGTGCCTCGTTGAATAGTATAGCCAGGCAGTTATATGAAAGAAAAATTATTAAAAATCAAAATAGTTTTATTTTCGCTGTCAGATTGAAGTTTAAATCAAAATCTTTGAAAGCCGGAAAATTTTATCTTGATAACATTACAAACTATAATCAGTTAATAAATGAGTTGAGCAAATCCAGGGATTATGGAATAAAAATTACAATTCCTGAGGGAACCAGGGCTTTGGAAATCGCAGATTTGTTATCAAAGAAACTGAAATTCACAAGCAAACAATTTTTAACTAAAATAGAAAATAAAGAATTTTTACAAAGTTTAAATGTAAAAGGTGTTTCCCTTGAAGGATATTTGTTTCCCGATACTTATATGTTTAGTGAAGCATCAACAGTGGAAGATGTTATAATTAAAATAATTGATAGATTTTATGAAGTTGTCGATGATTCAATATTAAGTGAAATTAATGCATCTGAAATGACGCTAAATCAAATTTTAACTTTGGCCTCAATTGTTGAAGGTGAATGTATGGTTGATGAAGAAAGACCAATCGTGGCATCATTATATTTAAACAGGTTAAAGAAAAATATGCGTCTTGAGGCTGATCCAACTATTCAATACATAATAGATGATGGTCCAAGAAGAATATTAAACAAAGACCTTAAAATAAAATCTCCATATAATACTTACAGATATCGAGGGTTGCCGCCAGGACCAATTAATAATCCCGGGCAACTATCTATTCTGGCAGTGCTTCGTCCGGCTGATACAGATTATCTATATATGGTTGCTAACGGTGATGGATCGCATACTTTTACAGTAAGTTACCAGGAATTTATGAAGGCAAAATTGAAATTTCAAAAAATCAGAAGACAGGTAGCCAGAGAGAAGAAAATGGAGAATAGTAATTGAATTTATTAGATGGATTGAATGATGTACAACGTAGCGCTGTTGAATTTTTAAAAGGACCTACATTAATTTTTGCCGGAGCAGGTAGCGGAAAAACAAGAGTTCTAACCCACAAAATTGCATATATTATTGAAAAACAATTTGTATATCCCCGAAATATTTTGGCTGTAACATTTACAAATAAAGCAGCCAGAGAATTAAAAGAAAGAGTAAAGAAATTTATCGGCCACCGGGCCGGGCAAGTAAATATCGGCACATTTCATTCCATTTGCGCCAGGTTACTCAGAATGGAAATTGAGCATATTGGTTATGATAAAAATTTCAGTATCTATGATGCTGCCGATCAACAGGCTTTAATAAAATCAATTATTAGAGATAATAATATTGATCTTGAGGGTGTTAAACCAAATTCTATTAAGGGAAAAATATCATATTTAAAAAACGAAATGATTGAACCCAAGGATTTTAAAGCCCGGAAATTTGTACCTCTTGACAGACTTACTGAATATATTTATCCATTATACCAGGCGGCCTTAAAAAGAGTGGGCGCGGTTGATTTTGATGATTTATTACTTTTACCTTTGATACTTTTTAAAGAACATCCTAAAATACTCAGAAAATATCAGCAGATTTTCAAATATATATTAGTAGATGAATACCAGGATACAAATATTCCACAGTTTCAACTGGTGTCAATGCTCAGTGATCTGCATAAAAATATTTGCGTTGTTGGAGATGATGATCAGAGTATTTATAGTTGGCGAGGTGCAAAAGTAGAAAATATTTTAAAATTTGATAAAACATTCCCTAATTGCCGTGTTTTTAAACTTGAACAAAATTATCGCTCTACAAAAAATATTCTTGCAGCCGCTTCAGCTATTGTTAAAAACAATGAAAACAGAGCGGAAAAAACTCTTTGGGCTGATAAAGAGAAGGGCGAATTAATCACCCAGATAGAGGCTAGTGATGAATGGGATGAATCTGGTAGAATGGCCTCTTCAATTTTGAATGAAATCAGGCAGAATAAGCGCAACTTTAAAGATTTTGCTATTTTATACAGAACAAACGCACAAAGCCGAATTTTGGAACAAGTGCTTACCAGGAATAGAATTCCTAATGTTATTATTGGTGGTGTGCGTTTTTATGAACGGAAAGAAATTAAAGATATTTTGGCCTATTTTCGTCTATTAGCCAATAATAGGGATAATGTGGCCTTTCAAAGAATAATAAATACTCCCACGCGTGGTATTGGGAAAGTAACTCTTGATAAATTGATAGAATATGCAAATTTAAACGATTTTTCTTATTATGAAACCTTGAATTATGTTGATGAAATGAAAATGAGTGCCCGTGCCAAAAATGCGCTAACTGGATTTCGGAATTTAATAAAACAATTTCAGGATATTCGAAGTACAATAACTTTTGAAGAATGGGCAAATATAGTCATAGACCGGCTTGGAATGCGAAAATATTTTAAAGAAGATGGGGGAGAAGAGTCCGATCAGAGATTAGCAAATATTGATGAACTTTTAAACTCGATTGCGGATTATTGTAGTAAAGTAGAGGAGCCAACTTTGGAAGGATATTTGGAAGAGGTTGCCCTAATTACAGATATTGATTCATGGGATGATAAAAAAAATGCTGTATCTATGATGACTTTTCATAGTGCCAAAGGACTTGAATTTCCGGTAGTTTTTCTATGTGGAATGAATAAAGGGCTTTTCCCGATTCAAAGAGATCCGGAAGAAAGTAATGAAGAAGAACGTAGATTATTTTATGTAGGTTTAACTCGTGCGATGGAAAAAATATTTCTTAGTTCCGCGGAGACGAGGAATTTTAGAGGTGAAAATTTGCGATATGAAATTTCACCTTTTATGAAGGAAATTCCTTTTGAATTACTTGAAAAGGGAAAGACGAAAGAACGTGTTATTTCTCCTTCACGCATTAGAAAATCATCTCAAACATTTAATTCTTCGCCAGAACCAACCACAAAATTGGATAAGTCTGTTTCAGATTCTGTGGTTGACGCTATGCCCGGCATGATGGTTTCTCATAAAATTTTTGGAGCAGGAAAAATTATTAATGTAGCCGGATTTGGGAAAAATGCCAAATTAACCATTATGTTTAGAGATTCAGGTAAAAAGACCATAATTGCTAAATATGTTAAAATAAAAAGTTAAAGTTCAAAAAAAATGCAAATATTTCTACTAAGTATATTATTTTTGTAAATAATCTTTCCAGTTATGAATTTTTAAATCACCGAGATTCATTTTTGCAAGCGCCTCTATAAATCGCATTGCAATCTGCCGGTTTGTAATTAGCATGACATTATAATCAACAGCTGCCCTTCTGATTAAATACCCATTTGTTAATTCTTCCTGGCGAAAGTTTTTGGGAATATTTATAACCAGATCAATTTTGCCTTCTTTAATATAGTCTATCACATTTGGCTGTGTTTTGTCTAAAGGCCAATGAAGTGTTTCGGTTGGGAAATTATTTTCATTTAGGAATTTAGCTGTACCGGCAGTTGCATAAAATTTTGTACCAAATTGTTTTAAATATTTGGTACTTTCCAGTAAGTCTGTTTTTGATTCCAATGGTCCTGTGGATAGTAGAACGCTTTTGATGTTAAAATGATAGCCAACAGAGAGGAGAGATTTTAAAAAAGCTTCATGAAAATTATCTCCAAGACAAGCAACTTCACCGGTAGATGCCATCTCTACACCCAGACTTGGGTCGGCTCCTTTTAAACGGGTGAAGGAAAACTGCGGTGCTTTAACCCCAACATAATCCAGTTCAAAAGGAGATTTGTTTTCAATATTTACTGGCACACGCATAATTATTTTTGTGGCAATATCAATAAAATTCTGATCCATTACTTTTGAAACAAAGGGAAAACTACGTGATGCCCGCAAATTACATTCGATAACTTTTACCTGATTTTGTTTTGCAATATATTGAATATTAAATGGTCCGTTAATATTTAGTGCTGATACAATTTTTCGGGAAATTTTTCTGATCCGGCGAATTGTTTCCAGATAGGTTCTCTGGGGTGGTAAAACCAGGGTTGCATCTCCGGAATGAACTCCGGCATTTTCTACATGCTCAGAAATAGCATATGCAATTATTTCACCATTTTGAGCTACCCCGTCCATTTCAATTTCTTTGGCATTTTCCAGAAATTTACTGATAACAGTTGGATACTCTGGAGATATTGTAATAGCTTTTTTTAAATATTCTTCAAGTTCTTCATCGTTTGAAGCAACTGCCATTGCAGCCCCGCTTAGAACATAAGATGGTCTGATTAATACAGGATAATCACTATGTTTTGCGAATTTTTTTGCCAATTCAATAGATGTGATTTCTTTCCAGATCGGCTGATCAATGTTTAATTTATCAAGTAGGTCAGAAAAAATTCTCCTGTTTTCTGCCCGGTTAATATCTTCCGGAGAAGTGCCTAAAATCCGAATATTGTTATTGTGCAATTTTAAAGCAAGATTATTTGGAATCTGACCGCCCATAGAAACAATGATCCCGATAGGATTAAATTTATGATAAATTTCTCCAATTGATTCAAAACTAATCTCATCGAAGCAAAGATAGTCAAATTCATCATAATCAGTACTTACGGTTTCCGGATTGTAATTTAACATTATTGTTTTGTAACCTAATTTTCTTAAAGTTTTGCCGGCATTCACACAACTCCAGTCAAACTCCACTGAACTGCCTATTCTATAGGCTCCGGAACCCAGAATCAGTACTGTATTATTAGGAAAGTTGTTAATATCGCTTGTCTGGCTGTTATAAGTTAAATAGAGGTAATTTGTCTGTGCCGGATATTCCGCTGCCAATGTATCAATTTGCCTGATAAACGGAAATATTTTATATTCCTTTCTCAGTGATATTATATCCTGTTCTTTTGCCTGTTTGATAAAAGCGATTTGTTTATCGGAAAAACCGAATTTTTTGGCTGTTAATAATAAATCCGGTTTGATTTTGGAATCAGATAATTCCAATTCTTTTGTAATATCAACAATGTTTTTGATTTTGTATAAAAACCATTTGTTTATATGGGTTAAATCATGAATTTTATCAATAGAAAAACCTTGATAGATTGCTTTTGCCACTGCAAAAATTCTCTCTTCAGTTGGTTCCTGTAATTCAAATTTAAGATTCTCAAATTGATAAGTATCATCTCCGATTACTCCATTGGCACCAATTTCAAGCATTCGTAAGCCTTTTTGAAGCGCCTCTTCAAAATTTCGGCCAATTGCCATAATTTCACCTACTGACTTCATGCCTGTGCCGATTTTACGTGATACTTTAGTGAATTTTTTCAGGTCCCAGCGGGGGATTTTCACTACAACATAATCGAGAGCTGGTTCAAAAAATGCACTAGTAGTTTTCGTAATATTATTTTTTAATTCATAAAGTCCGTAGCCAAGAGATAATTTTGAGGCAATAAATGCAATTGGGTAACCTGTAGCCTTAGATGCCAGGGCTGAGCTTCTTGATAATCTTGCATTGACTTCAATCACACGGTAATCTTCCGAGTCCATATTATATGCATATTGAATATTACATTCGCCGATAATTTTCAGGTGTCTGATCGTTTTGATAGCGACTTCGCGTAATTTGTGATAATCAGTATTTGAAAGAGTCTGGCTGGGAGCAACTACAATGCTTTCTCCTGTATGAATGCCCATTGGATCAAGGTTTTCCATATTACAAATAGTAATGCAATTATCATATTGATCGCACATCACTTCGTATTCAATTTCTTTCCAGCCTTCTAAATATTCTTCTATCAATATTTGAGATGTATGTTTGAACGATTTTTTCGCCATTGACCGGATTTCATTTTCGTCATAACATACACCAGAACCAAGTCCTCCCAAAGCATAGGCAATGCGGATCATCACAGGATAGCCAAAATTATTCCCTATATGAACAGCCTCATCTGTGTTAATGGCGATTTTACTCTTTGCAGTTTTGACATCAATTTCATTAAGTTTATTGATAAATTTATTTCGGTCTTCCGTATTTATAATACTTTCTATAGATGTACCCAGAACTTTAATATTATATTTTCCCAGAACGCCATTTTTTTCTAAATCCAGACCTGTATTAAGTGCGGTTTGACCTCCAAATCCTAAAAGCAGACCATCGGGGCGGGTTTTCTCAATTACCTTAGTAACGAATTCAAGGTTGACCGGCAGGAAAAAAACTTCGTCTGCCAGATCGTCGGATGTTTGGATTGTGGCAATGTTGGGATTTACGAGGATTGTGTATACACCTTCTTCCTTTAATGCTTTAATAGCCTGGCTGCCGGAATAATCAAACTCTCCGGCTTCACCTATTTTTAGGGCGGCACTGCCCAAAATCAATACTTTTTTAATAGAAGTTCTCATAAATTAATCTTATTTTTTTAAATTAAATCAATAAACCTGTCAAAAATAAAAACAGTATCAACTGGTCCTGGTGTGGCTTCCGGATGAAATTGGACACTCATAAAACGGCCCGATTCATGTATTATTCCTTCATTAGTATGATCATTTAAATTTATATACCAGGGAGACCATCCGTCAGGAAGGTTGTCAGCATCAACTGCAAAACCGTGATTTTGAGAAGTAATAAAGCAACGCTTACTTCTAATATCCATTACAGGCTGATTTTGACTTCGATGTCCATATTTTAATTTATAAGTATCGGCTCCCGCTGCAAGAGATAATATTTGATGACCCAGACAAATTCCCATAGTAGGTATGTTATTATCGAGACAATATTTAGCACTTTTAATTGTCTCCTGACACATTTTGGGATTACCGGGACCGTTGGAAATAAATACTGCATCAAAGTTTTTTTTAGTTATATCAGAATTCCAGGGTAAACGTAAAACTTCAATATTGCGCCTGGTAAAATTTTTAATAATACTTGATTTGCATCCGCAATCAAATAATGCAATACGCTTTTTCCCTTGTCCATATATTTCAGGTTTTTTAATGCTAACATCGTTCATCAGATTTTGATTGTTAGGATCAAAAAAATTAATATCTTCCTCAATAACAATTTTTCCTGACATAGTTCCATTCTCTCTTAGTACTTTTGTAAGACTTCGAGTGTCAATATTGCAAATAGCCGGAATATTTTGCTCACTTAACCATTCAGAAAGGCTTTGGGTGGCTTTCCAATGACTATAGTTTGTTGCATTTTCAGAAACAATTAATCCTTTTATCTGGATTTTTTGAGATTCAAAATCACTGTCCGGTTCATTTCTTTTTGAAAAATCAGGTACTCCATAATTTCCTATTAATGGATAAGTCATGGTTAAAATTTGGCCATAATAGGACGGGTCAGTGAAACTTTCAGGATATCCGGTCATTCCTGTATTAAAGACCACTTCACCGGCAGTTGATTTTTTTTGACCGAAGGAAAATCCGTTAAAAGACATTTTATTTTCCAGGATTAGTTTTGCTCTTTGTGTTTTCATAAAAATATTTTTTCAATTTCTTAAATAATTTAATTCATATTTTAACTTTGGCCAAATATAATTGATTAGATGAACATTTTGAATAACTTTTTAATAAAAAAATCAGAAAGAAGCGAATTATTTGAATTTATAAATCTTTATACTAATAAAGCAGAAAGAAAATGAAAAATAAGTTGACTATAATTATCGTAAAATTTAAATTGCATACTCATTTGATATAAGAAGAAAAAAATAATAAAGGAGAAAAATTGGCATCAACATCAGATATAAAAAATGGTTTAGTAATAAGATATAAAGATGATTTAGTAAAAATAGTTGAGTTTCAGCATGTAAAAACTGCACGTGGTGGGGCAAAAATCCGTACCAAAATGAAAAATATTCGCTCGGGACAGGTTATTGATAATACTTTTCGCTCAGGAGAAAAACTGGATGTGGTTCGTCTTGAAGCTAAAAAAATGCAATATCTTTATAATGACGGTATGAATTATGTTTTTATGGACAATGAAACTTATGAACAAGTTGTAGTAAGTGACTTGATTTTTGAGAGTTATGCTCCATTTGTAAAAGAAAACGATGTTGTAAAAGTGCTATTTGAGGTTGATAATCCAATAGATATAGAAATTCCTACTCATGTTGAATTAAAAATAGCCAAGACCGAACCCGGAGTAAAAGGTGATACTGTTTCCGGGGGATCAAAACCGGCAGAAATGGAAACCGGCTTAAAGGTCAATGTACCATTATTTCTCAATGAAGGTGAATTAATTAAAATTGATACTCGTGATGGAAGCTACTGCGAACGTGTCAAATAAATTGGAGATAGCATGAAATCTACAGAAATTCTCGAATTAATGAAAAATGTTAATGTTAAGAATCTTGACGAATTATTAAAATTTATAAAAAATGTTGAATCATATGATACAGACCAGGTTCTTGATCTTGTTAAGGTTGTGGAATCTCATGATATAGATGAAATTGAGATTTCTAAATGGGGTACAAAAATCAGGGTATCAAAAAATACCGGACAGGTTGGGGCAACAGTTTTACCAGCAGCTCAGGTACCAGTCCAACAACCTCCAATACTACCAGATTCAAACGGCGTTTCACCTGCACCATCTTCAGAAATTCTTGAAGTGAAGACACCAATTGTTGGGACTTTTTACCATGCGCCTGCTCCGGATGCCGGTCCTTTTGTTAAAGTTGGAGATGTGGTTACAAAAGGTCAAACTTTGTGTATTATTGAAGCTATGAAAATTATGAATGAAATTGAATCTCCTTATTCCGGAAAAATTGTAAAAATATTAGTTGAAAACTCTCAACCTGTAGAATTTGATCAGGTTTTATTTGTTATTGAATAAATTTAAGATAAGGTGAAATGTCTCGTGTTAAAGAAAATACTCATTGCAAATAGAGGAGAAATTGCACTTCGGATAATCAGGGCGTGTAAGGAACTTGGAATATCTACTGTTGCGGTTCATTCTACTGCTGACGAACTATCTTTACATGTGAAATTTGCTGATGAAGCAATATGTATTGGTCCTCCGGCCGGAAGTGACAGTTATTTAAAAAAATCACAAATTATTAGTGCTGCGGAAGTTAGCAACGCTGATGCAATTCATCCAGGATATGGCTTTCTTGCAGAAGATGCTGATTTTGCCCAGATGTGCGAAGATAATAATTTGAAATTTATCGGCCCATCTGCTAAAATTATTAATTTAATGGGCAATAAAGCCCAGGCAAAAAAAACAATGATTAAAGCAGGAGTTCCGGTTATTCCCGGAAGTGATGGTATAATTACTGATATTTCACACGCTAAAATTATTGCTAAAAAAATTGGTTTTCCAGTATTGTTAAAAGCCACCGCTGGCGGTGGTGGCAAAGGGATGCGAATTGTCCAAAAAGAAGAGGAAATTGAAAAGGCTTTTATAACAGCTTCAAATGAAGCCCAAAAAGCATTTGGCAACGCTGAATTATATATGGAAAAATTAGTGTTGAATGCACGTCATATTGAAGTCCAGATACTGGGAGATTCTTTTGGGAATATTGTTCATCTTGGTGAAAGAGAATGTTCTATCCAACGCAGACATCAAAAGTTAATAGAAGAATCTCCATCTCCAGCAGTAAATAAAGAATTACGGGAAAAAATCGGATCTTTTGCTGTAAAAGCTGCAAAAGCAGTTAATTATACCAGCGCTGGAACAGTTGAATTTTTATTGGATCAGGATGGAGAATTATATTTTATAGAAATGAATACCAGGATTCAGGTAGAGCATCCTGTAACTGAGATGGTAACTCATTTTGATTTACTAAAAGGTCAAATAAAATGTGCTATGGATATTAAAAATCCTGATTGGCTAAAGAATTTTAAGATTAGAGGACATGCTATTGAATGCAGGATAAATGCTGAAGATCCATATCATAACTTTCGTCCAAATCCCGGAAAAATCATAAATTTTCATGCGCCAGGCGGACCAAGTACAAGAATTGATACACATGTTTATACCGGATACACTATTCCACCATATTATGATTCATTGATTGCAAAAATAATCACTCATGGGGAAAACAGGGAAGAGGCGATTGTCCGTATGAAAAGAGCTCTGGAAGAATTTATTATCACAGGAGTCGAAACAACGATACCATTCCATAAGGCTATTTTACAAGACAAATCATTTATTTCCGGGGATTTTCACACCGGTTTTTTAAATACATTTAAATTCTTAAAAATAAAGGAGACTTTGAAATGAAAACACCTGAAAATTATAAATATACATCAAATCATGAATGGGTATTAATTGAAGGCGAAATTGCAACAGTTGGTATCACTGATTATGCACAAAGTGAATTAGGTGATATTGTATTTATTGAATTACCGGAAGTCGGAGATGAGTTTGCAAAAGGTGATGCTATTGGAACAATTGAAGCAGTTAAAACAGTTGCTGATATGAACACACCTGTATCCGGAGAAATAGTTGAGATAAATGAAAAATTAATTGATGAATCTGAGACTGTGAATACTGATCCTTATACAGAAGGTTGGATTGCTAAGTTAAAATTTTCTGATGCCTCAGAAGTAAATGATCTTTTATCCGCTGAAAAATATCAAGAATTAATAGGATAAAAATGAAGTATATACCTAACACACCGGAAATTGAAAAGAAAATATTAGAGTTTCTTGGTAAAAAAGATTTTCAAGAACTTGTTGGAAATATTCCGAAAAAGTTTTTGGAAAAATGTAAAATCAAACTTCCTGAACCTATGTCAGATATTGATATAAATAAGCACATGTTTGAACTTGCCGGAAAAAATAAAAATACATCTGAAAATATTTCCTTTCTTGGTGGTGGAGCCTATGACCATCATATTCCTGCTGTTGTTGATTATTTGCTTTCCAGGTCAGAATTTTACACTGCATACACACCATACCAACCTGAAGTAAGCCAGGGAACTTTACAGGCAATTTATGAATATCAATCTATGATCTGTCAATTAATGGATATGGAAATTGGGAATGCGTCAATGTATGACGGAGCAACTGCCTTAGCCGAAGCTGCTATTTTAAGTGTAGGGGTGAATCGGAAGAATAAAGTGCTCGTTTCACCATTAATTAACCCGACATCTCTTGAAGTTTTGCAGACTTATTTGAGTAATCGGGATATAGAAATAGAAATGTTGGCAGAAGAAAATGGAAGAACTTTATTTGAAAATTTAGATTCAAAATTTTCGGAATCTGCTGCATTACTTGTCCAATCTCCAAATTTTCTTGGAAATATTGAAGAACTTGGTGCACTTAAAAACCAAATCCAGAATCACAAAACCCACTTTATTATTTCTACTGATCCTATTTCCTTGGGAACTTTAAAAACTCCCGGCGAATTAGGTGCTGATATTGCAGTTGCAGAAGGACAACCCCTTGGGATTCACCAATCTTTTGGTGGTCCATACCTGGGAATATTTACTGCAAAAAAATCTTTAGCCAGGAAAATGCCAGGAAGAATTGTTGGCGAAACAGAGGATGTAGATGGTAAACGAGGATATGTATTAATTCTTCAGACTAGAGAGCAGCATATACGCAGGGAGCGGGCAACATCTAATATTTGTTCAAACCAGGCCTTAATGGCTTTGGCTGCTACAATATATTTGGCTTTAGTTGGAAAACAGGGAATGGAAAAAATATCTAATCTATGTCTGAACAATGCCCATTACCTTGCCGAAAATATTAATAAATTAAGTAATTTTGAGTTAGCTTATCCTGGCGTTCCATTTTTTAAAGAATTTGTAGTAAAAACAAAAATTGATCCACAAAAAATAATTAATGTCTGTTTAAAAGAAAAAATATTTGCCGGTATCAATCTTGGAGAATATAGAAAAGAATGGAAAAACCATTTACTGATAGCTGTTACAGAAAAGCGTGATCAAAAGGAAATGGATTTGTTTATTAACGTATTATCAAAACTATAGGATATATGAAAATCTACGAACAGTTAGTTGCTTCAGCACAGAAAAAAGGTGGAGGATACTTTATCCTGATTGATCCGGACACCCGTAAAGAAAACGAATTAAGAGATTTTGTTTCAACAATCAGTAATAAGGGAGTAGATGCTTTTTTAATTGGTGGCAGTCTGATAATGGATTCTACCTTTGAAACTACGATAAAAATTGTAAAAGAAACCTGTTCTATTCCTGTAATCATTTTTCCGGGTTCTTTGCAACAAATTTCATCTTATGCTGACGCAATTCTTTTTTTATCAATTATTAGTGGCAGAAATCCACGTTATTTAATTGGTGACCAGGTTATTGCTGCACCAGCAATATTGAAATCAGGATTAGAACCAATTTCTACCGGATATATGTTGTTTGAATCAGGACGTACAACAACAGCAGAGTTTATGAGCAATACTAAACCTTTACCGGTTCATAAGCCGGAAATAGCGGTAGCCCATGCATTGGCTGCCCAATATCTTGGAATGAAAACTATATATTTAGAAGCCGGAAGTGGTGCCGACCAATCAATTCCCGTTGATATAATTAAAGCCATTCGAAAATATGTTAATATTCCAATTATCACCGGTGGGGGAATTGTGACCCCTGATGACGCCAGGAAAAAGGTTGAAGCTGGAGCTACATTCATTGTAACCGGAAATATTTTTGACGATGATGAAAAACTTAGCAAAGTTGAAGATTTTGCCAAAGCTATTCATTATAAAGAAAAGTAAATATGGGCAAAGATATCAGTAATATCAACTTCATTAAAGGTCAATTAACTGAAAGCGCTGATATAAAACAAAAACTAGCTTCAGAATTTTCTGCTGAAATTTTAAATGCTACAAATATTTTAATTGAATCCCTAAAAAATGGTGGAAGTGTATATTTTTGTGGTAATGGCGGAAGCGCGGCTGATTCACAGCATTTGGCTGCTGAATTAGTTGCCAAATTAAATATTCGGCGCAGAGCTTTACCGGCACTTGCTTTAACAACTGATACTTCTTTTATTACAGCTTTTTCAAATGATGATGACTTTTCAGGAATTTTTGAAAGACAATTAGAAGCATTTGGAAAACCAAATGATGTTTTAGTAGGAATCAGCACAAGTGGCAATTCAAAAAATATAATCAAAGCAGTAAAATATTCTAATCGGAACAAAATAAAATCAATAATTCTAACTGGTGGTTCTGGAGGAATATTAAAAGAATTAGCCGATTTTTCAATTATTGTTCCCTCAAATAGTACCCAAAGAATCCAGGAGGCTCATATTTGTATTGGACATATTTTTTGTGATTTGATAGAACAAAGTCTCTTTCCGATAAAAAAATAAATTTCCAAACCTGCATTATTAATAAATTTTAAGCACTAGTGATTTCAATAAATAAAATAATAGTGTTAGAAACAGAGAATAATTGAAAACAGAATATAAAAAAATGTGCCTATGATTTTTTCGAGGCAAAAGATGTTAAATATTATTAAATAGATTATGCAAATTTATATTAAAGATTTTATTAATTATCTCAAGTTTGAAAGAAATCTTTCTAACAATACTATAGATGCTTATCAAAATGATTTAAACAGGTATATTCAGTTTCTGGAAGAAAGAAAAATAACTCAACCGGGCCAAATACATTTAACTGATATACAAAAATTCATTGGTTGTCTGGTTGATCTTGGATTAGCAGCTACAAGTATAACACGAAATATTTCAAGTTTACGCATTTTCCACAAGTTTTTATTAGGTGAAAATTTAGTACAAATTGATCCATCTGAATTACTTCAATCACCAAGATTACCAAGAAAATTACCCAAAGTCTTAGATTTAAATGAAATAAATCAGATTGTGGCGCAGATTGATACTACCAGTAGTAAAGGGATAAGAGACAAAGCAATCATAGAAATATTATATTCCTCAGGATTACGCGTGTCTGAACTTATTGGATTGAAAATGAGTGATGTTTTCCTGGAGCATAAAATAATCAGGGTTTTTGGTAAAGGATCAAAAGAACGGATTGTACCTTTTGGAAAACAGGCTCATGACGATATTAATAAATATATTACTGCTGTTCGGTCTCATTTATCAAGAGGTACCAAGAGTAAAGATTTTTTATTTTTAAATATGCGGGGATCGCCAATAAGCAGAATGGGAATTTGGAAAATTATTAGGCAATATGTTGTTTTGGCAGGAATAAAAAAAGAAGTTAGCCCTCATGTTTTTCGACATTCCTTTGCTACGCATTTGCTGGAAGGTGGTGCTCATTTGCGTGCTGTACAGGAAATGCTTGGTCATTCTGATATTTCCACCACCCAGATTTATTCTCATTTGGACAGAGAATATCTGAAAGAGCAACATCGTACATTTCATCCAAGATGGATTTCTGAGAAATAGTTATCCAAAATCATATCAGATTAAAAACTATTAAATTACAAAAGCCCGATTATTAAAATCGGGCTTTTGTATTGTATATTAGGTTTATTCCACTTCTTTTAGAACTGTCTTTGCAGCCTTTATCATTCCGGCAACATCTGACAGGTTTGAAGGAATTATCAAAGTATTATTAGTTTTAGCTAGTTTCCCAAATTCATTAAGATATTGTTCTGCAATCCTGAGATTTACAGCCTGAATACCACCTTTTTCATTTATTGCCTTAGCGATTGTCAGAATTCCCTGGCCTGTTGCTTCTGCTACTTTCATGATTTCTTCTGCTTTACCTTCGGCTTCATTAATGCGTTTTAATTTTTCTCCCTCAGATTTAGCAATAGCTTCCTGCTTTTCACCTTCGGCACGATTTATTTTTGCCTGTCTGTCACCTTCGGATTCAGCAATCAAGGCTCGTTTTTCTCGTTCGGCACGCATCTGTTTTTCCATCGCATCTTTAATGCTTTGAGGAGGTACAATATTCTTAACTTCATAACGAGTAACTTTAACTCCCCAGGGATCTGATGCTTTGTCAACCGCTTCAACAATTACTCCATTTATTGTTTCCCTTTCTTCAAAGGTTTTATCAAGATCAAGTTTTCCAATTACACTTCTCATAGTAGTTTGGGCTAATTGGGTGGATGCAAATCTATAATTATCTATCCCATACGAGGCTTTCTTAGCGTCCATTACCTGCATATAAAGAATACCATCGACTTCAACTGAGATATTGTCCCTTGTGATACATGTTTGTGGCGGGACATCAATTGCCTGTTCTTTGAGAGTGTGTTTATAAGAAACTTTATCTAAAAAAGGTATTAAGATATGAAAACCAGCCTCGAGTGTACCTGAGTATTTTCCAAGTTTTTCTACAATAAATGCTGATTTTTGTGGAACAATACGAATTGTTTTGAAAAAAACAATGACTGCTAATACAATTAATGCGATTAAAACAATTGTAAAACTATCCATAATATAGCCTCCCTATTTAATATTTTTTACTATTAAAGTGATACTGTCTTGGCGAACTATTTCTGCAAAAGCACCTTCAGCTACATCTTCATCTGATTCTGCTTTCCAGATTGTTCCATGAAATTCTACTTTACCCGGAGTTCTAGGTTTGATTGCTTCCGTGACTTTTACTTTCTGGCCAATTATATCTTCCAGATTTTGTCCGGTTGGTAGGTTTTCATCTGTTTTCCCCATGAAAATTGATTTTACTTTTTTTCTTAAGAAAATTAAAAGCAAAACAGAGGAAAGAATGAAAATTAATAACTGGGAATTGATTCCAATATTAAAAATTGCGCAAATTAAGGCAACTACCCAGGCACCAACTCCAAAAAATAATATAATTAATCCGGGAAGAATGAATTCTAATAATGCTAATATTAATCCAATTAGAAACCAGATTACCGGCGTTGTAAACATTTCCTTTAAAAATTCCATAAATCCTCCTCAAAAGTTTTATGTGTTTTAACAATGTCTTAGATAATAAGAAATTAGAAAAATTTTAGGTAACAGACAAATAAAAAAAATGATCAGAAAATTCAGGGTCTATTTTGTTTACTAACAATTTTATCCTTAGTGCCTTAATGATTTATTGCAGATATCTAAAGAAAATAGTAATTAAAAAAGTTTGTCAAACTTAGTATAATTATATAAATTAAGTATAAGTTTTTATCGTTTTCTAAGAAATTATGGTGAAAAATATTAGACAAAAAATTAAAAAAATTCTATTATTAAGTTTTATTGTAATAATATCAAATTGTACATCTGCTCCAAGATATCATTCTTCGATTATCAGGAATTCGGAAAAAACTGTTGAAACGAAGAATCCACCGTTATTAACAAAAGGGAAGCAACATACAGCTATATTTACTGCATCTTATTACGGAGATAAGTTTCATGGTAAATTGGCCTCAAACGGGCAGGTTTTTGATATGCATGATTATACTGCAGCCCATAAAACTTTAGCTTTTGGAACAATTCTGAAGGTCACATATCCGGTTACTAAAAAATCGGTTACTGTACGGGTTACAGACAGGGGACCTTTTGTAAAAGGCAGGGACCTGGATTTATCTTTTGGAGCAGCATCAAAAATTGGGTTGGTCAAAAACGGAGTTGGAAAAGTAAAAGTGACAGTTGTAAAATGGGGTGATGGAAAAACATTTCATAAAAAGGATTAATTATGGATAGTTTATTGACACGAGTATTAGTAAGTATTTTTGGAATACCAATCATATTGGCTATAGTTTATTTTGGGGGGCTATTTTTTGCCGGATTTATTTTATTAGTATCATTACTGGCTCAGATCGAGTTTTATTCTATGGTTAAAAAAAATGAAATGTCAGTTTATTTTTTGCCCGGACTTTTAGCAGGGATAGTCTGGATTTTGGGTGTTCAGTTTTTTCCAGGTTATTTGTTTGAAATTTTTCTTGGTCTCGGTATTATGATTTTTTTATTGAATTTGTCAGGATTGATTGAAGGTTCTACTAAAAAGCTTTCGGTAACACTTGTTGGATTTATTTATATTCCCGTTTTTCTTTCATGTATGATTATGTTACGGAATATTCCCGGCTATGTTGAGATGGACGAAAGTCAGGGATTTAATTTGATTTTGCTACTTTTGGTCACGATTTGGATATGTGATACTTTTGCCTATTTTTTCGGAAGTTGGTTTGGTAAAAAGAAAATTGCTCCCAAAATCAGCCCTAATAAATCAATTGTTGGAAGTGTTTCAGGATTAGTTGGCGCTATTGTTGTCGGTCTTGTTTTTTATTTATTTAATCTGAAACCGGATTTTATGAATTTTATGCAAATTATAATATTTGTAATTATTGCCGGAGTAGTAAGCCAATTGGGTGATTTTACAGAATCTGTTTTTAAACGTGATAACAAAATTAAGGATTCAGGTAAAATTTTGTTAGGTCATGGAGGAGTTTTGGATAGGTTTGATACTTTTTTTATTACAGCCCCTGTTATTTATATTTATGTGTTTTTTATCATTTAAATGAAAGGAAAGGATGTCCGATATAAAAATCATTAAATATTTAGATGAAATGAGCTCTGATTTGAATTATAATGGAGATCCTGTTGCAATAATCTTAGCGGCAGGTCATGGAAAGCGTATTAAATCAGATCATTCTAAAATGTTACATAAGATTTGGGGAGAACCAACAGCAATCAGAGTTGCCAGGGTAAGCTCAAATGGTCTAAATACAAAAAATCAGATTATAGTAGTAGGTATTAAAGCAGGTGATGTAGCCCATCAAATCGGTAAAGTTGCTAACCGTCTGTTTGTTTTACAGGAAAATCAAAATGGTACAGGGGATGCTGCTCGGGTTGCTCTTGATAAAATTGATGAATCCAAAAATATTGGTGATATTTATATTTTACCTGGTGATATGGGGATAATGACATCTGACATAATGAGCCAATTTAGAACGGCTTTTGAAAAATCAAATTGTGGGATGATGATTTTAACCGGGATTTACTCTGGTAATCCTTCAAAAAATTATTATGGCAGAATAGTAAGAGTTCCAAAAAATGATATTAATGGAAATTTTATTGCTGAGAATCATGGTAAAGTATTTGAAATAAAAGAGCATAAAGATATTTTGGCTATGGAAGAAAATGAGAAATATTTCTTTGATTATAATAATTCCAGGTATTGCTATACAAAACAGGAACTGTTAAATATTCCTGAGTATAATTCAGGTGTTTATGCTGCAAAATTTCAATTAATTTCTAAATATATACATACTATTGGAACTGACAATGTTCAAGGTGAAATATATATTACAGATTTGATAAAAATTTTTAATAATAATAATATCACTGTTCAGGGATTTGCAACTGAAAATAATAATGCTGTAATGGGATTTAATACTAAAAGTGTTTTAAATGAAATGAATAATATTTATCGAAATTATGTTTATAATAGCCTCTGTGATATAGTAACAATTGAAGATAAAAATGACTTTTTTTTAGCAGATGAAGTTGTCACGGATATTATTGAAATGAGTAAAACATATAATATTTTGAATATTGAAATCGGTAAGGGTGCTTATATTGAAAAAAATGTAAAATTGGCCAGGAATATCAAAATTGGTCGAAATACAAAAATATATTCTAATGTCACTATTGAATCGGGAGTAATAATAGAAGACAATGTGATATTGGATCCAGGGGAAGCGATAATTTTTATTGATAAAGATTCCCATTTAAAAAATGGAAATATATTAAAAGGTGATATCAAAGTGGGAGCCGGAACAAAAAGTGACTATGGTGTTATTATTGAAGGAAATATTCAGCATCCGGTAAGAATTGGAGAAAATGTTGTTTTAAAAGGTTCTACTAACATTTTTGGCTCTATAATTGAAAATGATTGTATTATACAACAATCTGTTTTAAATAAAAATATTATACACAGAGTACTTGACCCGGAAGGTAATATTAAGCCATTGGTAGCTTTTTCATCAAATACAATTAATCGAGACATAGTTGAAAAAAAGGAGATTATTAGATAACTTTTTTTGTTTTAGATACAAAAAAATCGTGAGGATAAGTTTTAATAAATTTTATGTAACTGGTTAAATAATAATCTTTAATAGTTCTACATTTTTTTAGTAATTTTGAATAGGAAAAGGCAGAGAATTGAGTAATATATTATATAATAAAATTATAAGAATTTTACTGATAACTTTTCTATTTTACTCTTTTGGCCTCGCCTATTTTAATAATGATCTGGAATTTGAAAAAATTATTTTAGAACCAGGTTTTGCAAGTCTAAGTATCAATGCAATAGAGCAGGATCAAGATGGAATAATGTGGTTTGGTACTAATCGTGGTCTGTTTTATTATTCCGGTGATAATTTTAAAAAATTTATTTATTTATATGATGATAGCACTTCTATTGGACATAGTTATATTACCAGTTTACTGACAGACAAAAACAATGATATGTGGGTTGGAACGAAAAGAGGTCTCAATCGCTATGAAAACAAAACCGGAAAAATAATAAGGTATAAGCAACATGCAGATGACCATATAATTGATATGACCAAGGATAAATATGGTAACATATATTTTTTATTGAATTCAATGGAACTGTGGAAAGTTAAATCAGGCACTAACCACTTATTTCTTTTAAATAAATGGAAGACTAAGAAGGATGATAGGCATACAGAAAGAAAAAGTAATGGAGAATTAAAAATCAGCCAAGATAATTATTTGTATATTCAAATATATGAAAAGTTTTATCGAAATAATCTGGTTGATAATATTTTTAAAGAATGTCCCATCGAATTTGAAAAAGGAACAACTATATTCAGTTTTTGTTCAGGACATAATAATTCGTTATGGTTTGGGTGCGGTAATAACAAATTTTATGAATATAATATTAAATCAAAAAAATTAATAAAATATTTTAATGGATTTATTCTTGAAAATTATGATGTTAATGATCCCAAAAATCATTTACTGTTTACCAATTGTTTAACTTGTATAAATGATATTAATGAACAATATTTATTATTAGGCAATTCAAATATTGGTTTTTCCATTTTTAATAAAGAAACCGGGGAGTTTAGGAATTCAAAAGAACCCAGAGATAGGATATCCGGATTGGATTATAATTATATTAGCAATATTTTTGTTGATAAAGACAGAGTTATCTGGTTGGGAACTATAGGAAATGGATTATATAAAAACAAAAGTTGGAATCAAATATCAAATTATACTTTGCCATCTGAGAGAGAAAGGAAAAATTACTCTATTACAGAGGATAGACAGGGAAATATTTGGGTTGGTACTGATACATTATTAATAAAATATTATAATAATAAATTTATAAAATTTAATCCTTTTGAGCAATGCAAGATAAATCCGGGAAAAATTAAGAAAATTCTTGAAGATAAAGATTCAAATATTTGGTTAGCCACTAATAAAGGTTTGATATTTTTCAATCCATACCAGGAAAAATTTAAGTATTATGAGAACAATAATTATCATATTGAGAATGCCAGTTACGAAAATATTAGAAAAAAAAGATTCTCTAATTTAATAAATAATTTCTTTGAAGATGAATCAGGAAAATTTTGGTTAGGTACTGCACGTGGATTATTTAAATTTAATAAAGAGACTACTGAGTTTCAGGAATTTCCTTTGCCGGATTCTCTTTTTATAGTGAAATCAGGAAATAATTCGAATATTTTCTTGGTTTCTATAATTCAGGATCATTCTGGGCTACTTTGGTTAGGATACTTAGCTAACGGTATGGTTTTATTTGATCCTGTGAAAGAATGTTTTTTAAAAAATTTTCCTTTAAGAAGAACATCATCAACAAATGGTGGATTAAGATTTGTAGATACCTATTGTGATAGAAAAGGGAATATTTGGGCTGGTTCCAGGTATGAAGGACTTTATAAATTTAACAAAATGGGGCAATTGGAAAAAAGTTATCACGATCTAGATGGTTTATCTTCAAATAGAATTGTTGGAATTACAGAGGATTTTAATGATAATATTTGGATACAAACTAATCTTGGTATAACACGACTTGATCCCGAAAAAGAGATTTTTTCAAATTATTCAGGTGAAGATGGTTTTAATATTACTGCCCCGGGTTTTTCTTATGGTACTATTTTAACCGGGAGGGATGGAAAAATAAATGTGACAGGAGTTGGCGGAATCTATAGTTTTGATCCTAAACTTTTTAATAAAAAGATAGATTCTGAAATAAAATTATTTGATTTCAAAATTTTTGGTAAAAAACAGAATCTTTGGAATCTGTATAATATAAATGGAGAAATAGAAATTTCTTATCAGGATTATATTTTTTCTTTTAATTTTTTATTAATTAATTATTTAGATAGCAAGAAAAATACTTATGAATTCTTTTTGGAAGGGTATGATAAGGAGTGGCAATATTTTAACACTCAACATTCAGTAACCTATACTAATATTAAACCCGGACATTATGTAATGCGAGCCAGAGGAGCCAATTGTTTTGGTGTCTGGTCAGAAAAAGAAGCAGCAGTTAAATTATATATTAAACCGCCTTTTTATCAAACCAAGTGGTTTTATTTGTTTGTTGTTATTTTATTTGTTTTAATTATTTTTTTTATAATCAAATTAAGGACTGCCAGACTGATATCTCAGAAACAGAAATTGATTAAGGAAGTTGAGATTCAGACTAAAGAATTAAATATTAAGAACAAGGATCTAAAGGAAGCTCATGATAAATTAGAAGAAAGGGTAGAGGAAAGAACGCAGGAATTAGCCACAAAAAACATTGAACTTAAAAAAGAAGTTAAAGAAAGAGAAAAAGCCCAGAATGCACTTCAGAAGAAAGAACAAGTGTTGAGATCTCATCTTTATCAGCAGGAATTGATCGGAAGTGTTGCCCTGAGTTTCAATACTTTGGAAAATTTTGATAACAAAGTAAATTTTGCTCTTTCTGAAAGTGGGAAACATCTGAATTTATGCTGTACATATCTTTTTCATAATATAATTGATGGACAATATTCAAAAGAAAAATATCAATGGGTTAGTCAGAATAATCCTTCATATTTTAGTAAAAATGGTATCACTTTTTCAGAGGAAGAATCTACAAATTTAAAAGACACTTTATTGACAGGCGAACCGATTTGTGCATCAAATATTCACGAATTGCCAATCAAGTTGTCTAAAATTTTTAAAACTCAGAAAATCAAATCGGTGCTTATTTTTCCTTTAATGGTTTTTAACGAATATTTTGGGTTCATTTGTTTTGTTGAGTGTAGAAAATGTAGAAATTGGAATAAATCAGAAATTGATCTTGTACATACAATGTCAAATATTGTTTCAAATGCTTATGCGAGAAAAAAAATTGAATATTACCTAAAGAAAAGTGAGAAAACTGCCAGGGCTTTGTTGAATTCTGCACTGGATTGTTCGGTACTAATAAATAAACAGGGTATTATTTTAGATGCTAATGAAGCTGCCTGTAGTTTAGCAAAATTGTCACAGGAAAAAGTAGTTGGTCAGTCAGTATTTGACTTTAAGCCTAATAATTTTATCAGCGAACAACGAATCCAAAATATCAGGAATTGTTTGAATCAAAAAAGAGCAATTTTATTTCGGGATAAATTTGATGATAAAGTTTTTTCAAATCATATTTATCCTATAACCGATTTCGAAGAGAATATTACTTCTATTGCAATTTATTCTAAGGATATTACAGATCAGATAAAGATTGAAAAAGTTTTAACTGATTCAAAAAAGAACCTTGAAATCCAGGTACAAAAGCAAACCAATGATTTACTGCAAGCTAATAAACAATTATCAATGGAAATAAAAACCAGAATTGAAGCAGAAGATGAACTGATTAATTCAGAACGACTTAAAAGGGAAAGTTTAAAGAAACTTACTTTGCAGTTGGCTCATGAAATCAAGAATCCTTTGGCGAGTATTAATAGTTCTGCCCAATTAGTTGGTTCCTCTTCAAAATTTCAGAATGATTCGAAAATCATAAGACATATGGATGTAATAAACCGTAATGTTATAATATGTAATAAAGTAATTGGAGAATTGTATGATTATACTCATCAGGACGGATTATTTCTAAAGGCGAATAGTTTTAATAATATATTTGGAAAAATAATAAATTATGCCAAAGAAAAAAGTGAAGACAAGAGTTTAATTAAAATTATAACAAAATCATTGGATAAGGATATACAAATTTATGTTGATGAATTTAAATTGCTTCAGGCTCTAAAAAACATTATTAATAATGGATTTGATGCTATGGAATCAGAAGGGGTTCTGAAAATCCAGGCACTTCCTATAAAAAACGGAAGTGTTACAATAGAAATAAGTGATACCGGAATCGGGATAAATAAAGAAAATTTGCAAAAAGTATTTAATCCATTTTATTCAACTAAACCTACTGGATTTGGCTTGGGATTATCCTTGGTAAATGAGATAATAAAAGTTCATAAAGGTGAAATAAAAGTAGAAAGTGAGATAAATAAAGGGACTCGCTTTCTAGTTACTTTGCCTGCTACAAAGTTTGCCAATAGGCAAACATAAATTTTTGATAAATGTTGATATTTTATAAATTGTCGCACTATTTATTATAACTTTCTATAATAAATTTAACTGCCCGGAGAGATATTATGAATAAAATTTTAATTGTGGATGATAATATTGATACTCGTGAGAATATTGCTGAATTATTCAGTGAACAGGGATATAGTATTTATACAGCCTCAGATGGAAATGAAGCCCTGAATATTATTAATAATAAATATCTGAATTGTGTAATTTTAGATTTGAAATTACCAGTGATTGATGGCTGGGAAGTTCTAAGCAAACTAAAAAAGAAAATTGAAGATGGATTAGTCGTTATAGTTATTACGGCTTTTGGGGCTATTGAAAGTGCTGTTAAAGCTATTAAAATGGGAGCTTTTTATTTTATTGAAAAGCCTTTTAATAATCAGGTTTTACTTCTCAATGTTGAAAGAGGTATAAGTTCTCAAAGTGTTAAAAATGAGTTAAAAGATTTAAAATTATTCTTAGGTGATCCAAGTGATGGCGAAAGTATTTTTGGCTCCAGTGATGCAGCGAAAAAATTAATAAATCAAATTAATACTGTTGCACAAACTGATTTTAGTGTTTTACTCCAGGGTGAAACAGGCTCCGGAAAAGAGGTAGTTGCAACCTTTATTCATAATCAAAGTAATAGGGCTTCATCTCAAATGGTTACAGTGAATTGTGGTGCTATTCCAGAAGCTCTATTCGAAAGTGAACTTTTTGGCCATGAAAAAGGTTCTTTTACTGGAGCATATGAAAAAAAAGAGGGCAGTTTTCAAAAGTCAAATAAAAGTACCTTGTTTTTAGATGAAATTGGTAATATGCCAATGAGTCAGCAACGAAGGATGTTAAGAGTCGTTGAATCAAAAAGGATATCTCCTATCGGTTCTAAACAAGATATTGCTATTGATTCCAGGCTCATTTTTGCTACTTTAAAAAATCTGTCAGACGAAGTGACCAATGGAAATTTTAGAGAAGATCTTTTTTATAGAATTTCAGAATATACTATTCACATTCCACCATTAAGAGATAGATTAGATGATATTCCAGGGTTAGTAAATAAATTTATCCAAGAAACAAGCAAGGAACTTGGTAAGAATATTGAGGGTATTTCTGATGAGGCTTTGGAATTGTTGATAGAATTTGACTGGCCGGGAAATATCCGCCAGTTAAGAAATGTGATAAGAAACTCGATGCTTCACGCTACCAAAAAAATTCTACCCCAACATCTTTCAATTTTTGATATACGTAACAAAAAAAATAATCCTTGTTTTGATATAGACAGAGCCATAAAACAATCTGAAACTTATAAAGAAGCTTTGATGTATTTGAAACAGAATATTGAAAAAGAATTACTCTTACGTTCTATAAAAGCCAGCAGAAATAACATCTCATCTGCTGCGGATATATTTGGCATTGATAGAACATCTTTTTATAAAAAAATGAAAATGTATGCTATTGACAAAAATGGTAATCCGGCTGAATAATATTTATTCTTTCGTGATATCCCAGATCTCTTTTCCTAAATAATCCCAGGGAAGTCTTCCCTCATCACATTTATCGGGGTCAGCAGAAAAATGTTGGTCATTAAAATAAATTATTCGGGCAATTTTATTCGAAATATTTTTACATCCGTGTGCAACTCCGGGTGGAATATAAACCAGGAACGAATTGGAATCTCCCATAACAATTCGCATATATTTATCTTTTGTTGAAGAGGATTTTCGTAAATCAATCAGAGTTAATAATATTTTTTCACTATGAGGTACAAACCAAATATCAGATTGTTTTTTATGAAGGTGAAAGGCTTTTATTGAATTGATATCCATTTCACTATAATTAATCTGTTTTATTTCAATGTCTGGTAATTCCTGAAACATTCCATTATCCATTCGTGCAAGTTCGGTAAATGAGCCACCATCATCATTAAACCGTTTTAATTTTATAATTTTTACACCTTCTATTTGAGTTTTGGGTGCATAATTTTGTAGTTTTAATAATTCTGTGGCTTTTTTTGTCAATTCCATAAGATGTCTTTCCTTTCATAATTTTTGAAAGTTAATTTATTATTTAATAAAAGACAAGAAGGAAGAGAAGGGTAATAGTTAATTTTAGAAATAATGAAACAAATTTCCATGATAAAAAATTATTGTTTTTGACAACTTTTTAGATGTAAATGTATCCAAATAATCTTATGTATGAAGAATAATAATTAAAACATTGAAAGGATGATTATGAATGTAAAATTTTGGCGAGTCTTATTTCCCGTTTTTTTTGTGATGTTAATTTCAACAAGTCTTTTTGCTCAAAAACCAGAAACCATGAACCGGCATGAAATTCCAGCTAAATATAAATGGAATTTTTCTGATATTTATTCAGATTGGGATGCCTGGGAGGAAGGCCTGGTCTCTTTGGAAAAGAAGATGGATGAAATTGTTAAATTAAAAGGAACTCTTGGAAAATCACCGAAAAACTTATTGAATGCTTTAAAATTACAAGATGAACTTGGTATTTTATCTTATCGGGTTTATCGTTACCCACAATTAATGAGGGATACTGATACCAGAAATCAGGAGATTTCTGCTCACCTCCAAAAAGTGAGCCTTTTATTCTCAGGATTTGGTACTGCAACTGCCTGGATTAATCCTGAAATATTACAAATACCCTGGGAGACGATGGAAAAATGGATAAAAGACAAAAGTTATGATCCATATCGCTTTGGAATGGAAGATTTATATCGTCAGCAAAAACATGTTTTAGATGAAGATAAAGAAAAATTAATTTCCTTTTTTTCCCAATTTAATGGAACACCAAATTCAATATACACAGAATTATCAACTTCTGATATTGATTTTCCAACAGTTAAGTTATCTGATGGCTCTGAAGTCAAAGTAACTAATGGGAATTATGGAATGATTCTGGCTACCAACAGAAATCAGGAAGACCGAAAACTTGTATTTGAAAACCATTACCAGGTTTATAAAAAACAAGAGAATACTTATGCAGCAGTTTATAATGCTATTTGTCAGAGAGATTGGGCATCAGCACAAGCACGTGATTACAATAGCACATTAGAAGCTGCTTTAGATGGTAATAATATTCCTGTAGAAGTTTATAAAAATTTAATTAAAACAGTAAAAGATAATACAGAGCCTTTAAAAAAGTATAACAGACTGCGTAAAAAAATATTAAAGTTAGATAAATATTATTCTTATGATGGTTCTGTACCAATTACTGACTTTGATAAGAAATATTCTTATGAAACTGCACTTGAGTGGATTTTGGAATCTGTGGAGCCTCTGGGAAAAGCATACCAGGAAAAAATGAAACAAGCAATTAAAGGTGGATGGCTTGATGTCTATGAAAATGAAGGAAAACGGTCTGGAGCATATTCTGCAGATGTTTATGGAGTACATCCCTATATGTTAATGAATTATAATGAAACACTGGGAGATGTATTTACATTAGCACATGAATTAGGTCATACAATGCACACAACTTTATCTAATTCAAATCAACCATTTGCGATACATTCTTATACAATTTTTGTTGCAGAAGTTGCATCAACTTTTAATGAACAATTGCTACTTGAGTATTTACTCGAAAAAACAGATAATCCAAAAGAAAGAATTGCATTGTTACAGCAGGCAATTCGAAATATTACCGGAACCTTATATTTCCAGACTTTATTAGCAGATTTTGAATTACAGGTTCATGAATTGGTTGAAAAGGGAAAACCAATCACTGCTACAGTCCTGAATAATATAATGAAGGAGTTGAATAATACATATTATGGTGATACTGTTGAGGAAAATGATTTGTTAAATACTGTCTGGGCCAGAATCGGCCATTTTTACAGGGCTCCATATTATGTTTATCAATATGCAACCTGTTTTGTTTCCTCTGCAAAATTATACAATGAAGTTATAAAAGGTTCTCCGTTGACAAAACGCAAGACCAGGGGAAAATATCTTAATTTATTAAAATCAGGTGGAAGTGATTATCCTATGAACCAATTATTGGATAGTGGGGTTGATTTAACTCAATCGGAAACAATTATGAATGTTGTAAAACATTTCGACAGGTTAGTAGAATTATTAGAAAAAGAAGTAAATAATTTATAAACATAAAATTAAAAAGTAGTAATAAATTTAAAAATAAAAACCCCGGCCAAATAACCGGGGTTTTTAAAAATATGGTAAATATATTGATTAATACATTCCACCCATACCGCCTGGCATTCCGCCTGGCATTCCACCGCCACCTGGCATTCCGCCACCAGCGTCTTCTTCCGGAATATCAGAAATAACTGCTTCTGTAGTGAGCAGAAGACCTGCGATACTTCCAGCATTTTCAATAGCGATACGTGTTACTTTTGTTGGATCTATGATACCAGCTTTTAGCATATCAACATATTCTGATTTATATGCGTCAAAACCAAAATTAGCATCACCATCTTTAACCTTCATAACAACAATTGAAGGTTCAAAGCCAGCATTTTTTGCAATTTGTCTAATCGGTTCTTCGATAGCTTTTGCAATAATATTGACTCCAACCTGTTTGTCACCATCAAGTTTTAGATTTTTAAGTCTTGGAAGTGTATTGATAAGCGCAACACCACCACCAGGAACAATACCTTCTTCTACTGCTGCACGAGTTGCATGGAGTGCATCTTCAACACGGGCTTTTTTCTCTTTCATTTCAACTTCAGTTGATGCACCAACTTCAAGAACAGCTACACCTCCGGAAAGTTTAGCTAATCTTTCCTGGAGTTTTTCTTTATCATAATCAGATGAAGAAGCCTCGATTTGATTTTTAATTTGTTTAATTCTGGCTTTGATTTCATCAGTTTTTCCTGCGCCTTCAACAATAGTTGTGTTTTCTTTATCCATGGTTACTCTTTTTGCTGTACCAAGATAAGATGTTGTAGCGTTTTCAAGTTTGAAACCACGTTCTTCAGAAATAACAGTACCACCAGTAATAGCAGCAATGTCTTCTAACATTTCTTTGCGACGATCGCCAAAACCAGGAGCTTTTACAGCTGATATTTTAAGAGTTCCACGCAGTTTGTTTACTACTAATGTTGCCAGTGCTTCACCCTCTATATCTTCTGCAATAATTATAAGAGATCTACCACTTTGTGATACTTTTTCGAGAATTGGTAAAAGGTCTTTCATGTTACTAATTTTTTTATCATGAATTAGAATCATCGGATCGTCAAATTGTGCTTCCATTGTATCTGCATCTGTTACGAAATAAGGTGATAAATATCCACGGTCAAATTGCATTCCTTCTACAACTTTTAAACTTGTTTCAGTTGATTTTGCTTCTTCAACAGTGATAACACCATCTTTACCAACTTTATCCATTGCGTCAGAAATCAGGTTTCCAATAACCATATCATTATTGGCTGAAATAGCACCAACCTGTGCGATTTCTTCTTTGCTATTAGTCGGTCTGCTTAATTCCTGTAAACCCTTAACAATTTCTTTTGTTGCAGCATCAATACCTCGTTTAATTTCCATAGGATCGGCACCGGAAGTAACCATTTTGATACCTTCATTAACAATTTCCTGGGTCAATACTGTTGCGGTTGTTGTTCCATCACCAGCAATATCTGAGGTTTTAGAAGCAACTTCTTTAATCATTTGAGCGCCAATATTTTCTTTTGGATCATCAAGTTCAATTTCTTTTGCTACTGTCACACCGTCTTTAGTAATTGTAGGTGCTCCAAATTTCTTTTCAATAACTACATTACGTCCTTTTGGTCCTAATGTAACTTTTACAGCATTTGCTAATTTGTCTACGCCATTTTTTAATGCTGTTCTTGCATCAATATTATATAGAATTTCTTTTGCCATTATTATTTTCTCCTCTCTTTACTGACTTATAGTATAGCCAGAATATCACTTTCTCGCATAATTAATTGTTCTTCACCAGCAACAGTAACTTCTGTTCCTGAATATTTACCATAAAGAACTTTATCTCCTACTTTAACTTCCATTGGAATTTTGTTTCCAGCTTCAGAAATTTTCCCAGGTCCTGCAGCCACAATGGTTCCCTCTTGTGGTTTTTCTTTTGCTGAGTCAGGTAATATTATTCCACCGCTAGTTTTTTCTTCTGCAATTGCAGGTTTCACAAGTACTCGGTCTGCTAAAGGTTTAATAGCCATATTTGTTTCTCCTTTCAATAAAGTAATTTTAAATTACCATTACTTTCAGTTTTTAATAAATTCTTTGTTAAATTTTTATAAAGCGGCACAACTTGAACAAATGGTATGCCAGAAAAGATTTGTGACATAAAGTCATATAGGCTTGTCACAATTTATTTTTAATATTTAATACAAGACTTGCATTATCTTTGTATAAAAAAAATGCCACCAGTAAGGTGGCATTTAAATTTGTAATTACCCTATTATATGAATATTTAAAATATGTTTGAGTCTTAAGATATTCTATTTTGGTGTTTTGGTTTTAATTCTGGCGGCTTTACCTTTAATTTTTCTTAAATAATAGAGTTTTGCTCTACGAACTTTTCCAATGGAAACTCGTACAATTTTTTTAATTTTTGGTGAGTGAATTGGAAAAATTCTTTCTACACCAACACCATTTGAAATTTTTCTAACAGTAAAATTTTCGCTAATTCCGCCACCTTTTCGGGCGATTACAACTCCTTGAAACTGCTGGATTCTTTCTCTGGTACCCTCGATAATTTTATAATCAACGGTTACTGTATCTCCAGCTTTGAATTCAGGAATGTCTGTTTTTAACTGATCCGCTACTGCAGCAGCCAATTTATCCATTATTTCCTCCAAGATCATTTATAGTTTTTTTTGTTTTCTCTTTTAACAAATCTTTTCTTCTTTCTTTGGTTCTTTTTAATCGCTGTTCAAATCTCCAATCAGCGATATTTGCATGATGCCCGGAAAATAATATTTCCGGTACTTTCAGATTCCTATATACATCCGGCTTTGTATAAATGGGACCTTCAAGTAATTCATCGGCAAATGAATCTGTTTGTGCAGATTCATAAGTGTGCAATACACCAGGAATATGTCTGATGATTGCATCTATCATCATTAATGATGGTAATTCGCCACCTGTTAACACAAAATCACCAATGCTAATTTCATCAGTAACTAATTCTTCAATCACTCTTTCGTCAACACCTTTATAGTGACCACAAAAAAACACCAGGTTTTTTTCTTTAGAAAGCGTTACTGCTGTCTCATGGTCAAATGTTTTGCCCTGTGGAGATGGAAAAATAATACGCTGTTTTGCATTATTCAATTCATCAGTGAGCTTGTCATAAGCGCGAAAGAAAGGTTCCGGTTTTAACACCATTCCCGCACCTCCGCCATAAGGAGTGTCATCAATCTGGCGATGTTTATCTTTTGTAAAGTCTCTAAGGTTCCAAATATTGTAATTAACGCCAGCTTTGGTTGCTGCCTTTTTAAACATACTTTCTCCAACACATGATTTAATCATATCTGGAAATGCTGTTACTACATAAATATTCATTAAATACCAAAGCCTTCAATTAATTCAACTGATATTCTTTTTTTTGCTTGATCTATTTCTTTTACAAATTCATCAACTATGGGCAGCATTAATTCATTTTTACCAGTTTCGATTAACATGAGAATTTGTGGATTAGTAAGATCAATACTCTTAACAATTCCGACTTGTTTCTGAGTTTTAGAATCAAAAACAGTAAAATTTAGAATTTCCGAAAAAGCAGTATGTTGAATTAAATTTTGGGGTAAAAAAACTTTAATTTCTTCTAAATATTTGGCTTCCTCTAAAGAATTTACATCTCGCAATTTCAAAAAAATTCGTTTTTCACCTAAACGATAAGTTTCAATTTTCCAGGGATGAATGTGGTTAGGTGAATCTCCCAACCATATTATCCTTAAATTTTTATCAATCTCAATGTCAGAATAATTGAGTGCAACAACCAGTTCACCTTTTATTCCATGTGGTTTGGATACTGAGCCAATTGGAACCAGTTTGCTTTCTCGTGTTTTCAAATACTACTCTATAATTTCCAGAATCGCTCTTTTTTGTCCTTGTTTAGCTGCAGCTGCAGTTAACAGAGTTCTTATAGATTTTGCTGTTCGACCTTTTTTACCGATAACTTTACCAAGATCACCTTCTTTAACCTGAAGTTCAAGAATAATAGTTTTTTCACTATCAACCTGAGTTACTTTTACTTCATCCGGATTGTCAACTAATTTTTTGACGATAAATTCAATGAATTCTTGCATTCTGATTCTCCTTTATAACTGATTTCAATAAAACACGTTTTTTCCAAAAGTCAAGCCTACTAATTTAAAGAAAAATTTAATAAATAGTAGTAATATTTAAAATTGACAGGTCATCAAAATCTTTTCTAAATTATTTTGATTTAGATTCTTCTGTTTCAGCCGGTTTAGTATTCTCTACAGTTTTATCTTCTTTTTTAGGCTCTTCTGTTTTTTCTATTTTTTCTTCTACAGGTGTTTCTGTACTTTTTGTCTCACGTTCTTTTTTGGCTAATTCCCATTTTTGTAATTCAATATTACGACTTTTTTCGCCAACTTTATTCCTGATAAGATGCCATTCAAGGGCAATGCCTTCTTTTTGCAATAGATTAAAAACTGTATCAGAAGGAATGGCACCTTTTTCTAGCCAGGCTAGTACCTTTTCTTTATCAATTTTTACTGTTGCTGGTTTTGTCAATGGATCATAGTATCCGATTTTTTCTAAGTATCTTCCATCTCTTCTTTTCCTGGAATCAATTACTATTATACGGAAAAATGGTTTCTTTTTCCTTCCCAACCTTTGTAATCTAATTTTAACTGCCAAAGATATCTCCTTTATTTTTTAAATACCCATTTTTAACGATGACAGGTTTTTCGGAAGCCTCATTTTACCCATCCGTTTCATAAGTTTATTTAATTGTTTATATTGATTAAGTAGTCTGTTTACATCATTTACTTTTGTACCACTACCTCTTGCTATTCTCTTCCTGCGACTTCCATTTATAATATTTGGTTTTATTCGTTCTTTTTTTGTCATTGAGTGAATTATCGCTTCTGTACGGGATAATTCTTTATTATCTACTTGCATATTTTTAAATTTATTTCCCATACCGGGCATCATTTCTATGATGTTTTCTAAAGGTCCAAGTTTTTTCATCTGTTTAAGTTGAGAAAGAAAATCTTCTAAAGTGAATTCATTTTTACGAAGTTTTTTTTCCAATTTTTGGGCTTCTTCTATATCTACTGTTTCCTGTACTTTTTCAACCAGGGAAACTATATCACCCATGCCTAAAATTCTGTTTGCTATGCGGTCCGGATGAAAAATTTCAAGATCTTCCGGTTTTTCGCCAATGCCAATAAAAGCTATTGGTTTACCTGTGGCTTTTACAACGGATAAAGCTGCACCACCGCGGGCATCACTATCCATTTTTGTAAGTACTATTCCATCAAAATTAATCTGTTCATCAAAGACTTTTGCCGTGTTTACTGCATCCTGCCCTGTAAGTCCGTCAGCAACAAAGAAAGTATTGTCCGGAGAAAATGTTTTTTTTATGCTAACCAGTTCTTTCATCATTTTATCATCAATATGCAAACGCCCTGCTGTATCTACAATGATCGTATCATGATTATTTTCCCGTGCAAAACTAACAGCTCCTTTTATTCTTTTGAGGACCTTCTTTTTTTCAGAATAAACATCTGTATCAATTTGTTTTCCAAGTATTTCTAATTGCTGCACTGCTGCAGGTCTATAAATATCTACCGGAACTAATAATGGTTTATGATTTTGCTTTTTCAAATGGTTGGCTAATTTCGCGGCAAATGTAGTTTTTCCACATCCCTGGAGTCCGGTTAACAGGATTATTGTTGGTGGGGTTGAAGCGGTTTTGAGATTGTATTTCTGTTTACCAAGAAGTGCAGTTAACTCATCGTTTATAATTTTGACAATTACCTGACCTGGAGAAAGGCTTTTAGTGATTTTGACACCAATTGCTTTTTCTTCAGTAGTCTTAATAAAATCTTTTACTACTTTATAATTTACATCGGCTTCCAGCAAAGCGCGACGGACGTCACGCATCCTGTCACGGATATTGCTTTCCGTAATTTTGCCTTCTCCACGAAGAGTTTTAACTATTTTTCCAAAACTATTTTGTAACTGTTCTAACATATTCCTGATTCAATTTCTATCTAATGCATATAGCAGACAAATTTAATTTTTTCACTTTCCTTATGCAAGTCAAATAACGTACAAACTGTTGAATTATTTTTTGATAGTAGTTTTGTTGATTTAATCATGGGAAATATCATTGTTTTTATTTATCTTATAGGCGTTTGTATTGTATGAAATAGCCTGTATATTTGCCATTATATAAAAAATATGTCAATTATTTTTTATATTCTATCTTTTTTATTGTATATTTTTCAATGAAATTAAAATTTTTGGTTAGAGGAAAATGGTTAGTAAAAATGAAATAGAAATAATGGCTCCGGTTGGTTCTTTTTCATCTTTAAGAGCTGCCATTCAAGCAGGTGCCAATTCAGTATACTTTGGCATTTCACGATTAAATATGCGTTCAAAATCATCACAAAATTTTACAATAGATGATTTGCAGGAAATTGTCCTGATTTGTAAAAAAGAAAAGATTAAAAGTTATCTCACCCTCAATACCGTCATTTACAATAATGATTTGGATTTGATGAAACAAATAGTTGATACTGCAAAAAAGAGTGATGTTTCTGCAATTATTGCCAGTGATATGGCTGTTTTGAATTATGCAATTACAAAAAATGTTGAAATTCATATGTCAACCCAGGCAAATATTAGTAATATTGAAGCTGTAAAATTTTTCGCCCAATTTGCTGATGTAGTTGTTTTAGCGAGAGAAGTAACTTTGGAGCAGGTTGGTCAAATTTCCAGGGCCATTAAAGAAGAAAAAATCACCGGACCGTCTGGGAATTTGGTCAAAATTGAAATGTTTATTCATGGTGCTTTGTGTATGGCCATTTCCGGGAAATGTTATCTGAGTCTTCATTCTATGAATTATTCTGCTAATCGTGGTGCTTGTCTCCAGGTTTGTAGAAGAGCCTACAGGGTAACTGATATTGAAACCGGGAATGAACTGGAAATTGATAATGAATATATTATGTCACCCAAGGATCTGTGCACAATTCATTTTTTAAATAAGATTCTTGATGCTGGTGTTACTGTTTTGAAAATTGAAGGACGGGCTCGTTCGCCAGAATATGTATTAACTGTAACAAAATGTTATAAAGAGGCGTTAACTGCTTATTTTAATAATGATTTTACTAAAGATAAAATTGATCAGTGGAATAAAAGGTTAAGTTCTGTTTTTAACCGGGGATTTTGGGATGGTTATTACTTGGGACAAAAATTAGGTGAGTGGTCTCATAAATATGGATCAGTCGCTACCAGGAAAAAAATATATGTTGGAAAAATCACTAATTATTTTTCGAAAATCAAAGTTGGTGAAGTTTTTACAGAAGCGAATTCAGTAAAAAAGGGTGATGAAATTTTGATTATTGGTCCAACAACAGGAGTTGTGGAATCTGTAATTGATGAAATACGAATTGATGATAAGAAAGTAACTATTGCTGAAAAAGGTGTTTATTTTTCAATGAAAATTCAAAATATAATTCGCCGTTCTGATAAAATTTATAAATATGTAAAACGAAAATAAAGGGGTATTAATGCATTTTGATAAAGCCTATGTAATAGGTATGGAAGTAGAAGGTGCGGAAAGATTAAAGCGATTTTTTAAAAGTAGTAAGGAAGCTGGAATAGATGTGACTTTGTGGCCGGCAGTGAACGGAGGCAATGTTAATATAGAAGAATATAAGCAAAATGAATATCTTGGGAAAAATTTTAAACTACGCATGCCGGGAAGCCTGGGCTGCTTGCTTAGTCATGTGACTTTGTGGGAAAAAGTTCATAATGATCCTGATTGTGAAGTTGCATTGATCTGTGAAGATGATGCTGTTTTGAGAAAAGATTTTTTGGAAAAGCTTTCAGACATTCCCTGGGAAAATGTTCCGGATGACTGGGATATGATAAGATTAGGATATCATAATGTCACTGGTATTCCGGTTAATGAATATTTTCTCAAACCACAATTAATCCGTAAAAGAGGAATTAACAATGGTACATTCTGTTACCTCGTAAATTGTAAAAATGCTTTAAATTTAAAAAAACAATTAATACCTTACGATAACAAACAGTCCATGGATGTAATTTTACGTAACAAGGCCGGACAATATCATCCTTATTTTTTGGCAAATGCTTTGGCGAAAGAAACCCGTTACAGGTATTCTGTCAGGCAGGAGTTAAATGTAAATCATGGAAAAAGTAAATTATCAAAACGGATTTTAATTAAAATTAGTCGCTGGTTTCTTAAATAATATTAACTGCGTTTTAGTCGATTTTTAACCGGATTGGAATACATTTCTAATAAAATGGTTTCTAATACGGTTTTTTTACCGTCAATTCCTTTAATTCTTTCTGCTATCAATTCCTGAAAACTTTTTTTATCCTTGTCGTTATATTTATCTGTATACATACTAGTATTATTTAGCATATCATGAGCAAGATAATTAGTACTCCAGAGTTTATAATTTGATTGGATTTCATGGTCGAGTAAAAGTGCCAAATTTTTAACAAAAGTGTTAAGATTCGGGAAAGTCTGAAAATCATTTAATTCTTTGTTAATTGGTTTTCCAATTGAATAATGAACTCGTCCTTTTTGTCCGGTAATGCCGGTAATCATACTTTTCAAATCATCTTTGGTTGTTTTAGAATATTCACCACCTGTTTTTTTCTGATATAATTCTTTAATTTTTATATTATCACAAGGATCAAACTCATAGGAAATTGATACCGGAACAATTTGTAATGATTTAAAATGGTCAACAAAATTTGTTTTATTCCCCATGCTAAGCATTTTTAGAACACCGGTTTGTGTTTCATCATGTCCGTCTTTTGCACGACCTTCACGCTGGGCGATCCAGATAGATACTTTTTCATTTGTAATAGTATTGTGAATATATTCAGAAAGTTTTTTTGAGTAAGTGTAGAGTTGTCGTGGTGACATATCTCTTTTCACAATAAAACTTTTATTCAGTCTTAAAAAGTCAGTAATCCAGGGGTAAATTAGCAGATTGTCCCCAATAGCCAGCTGGGTTGTTTCATGGCTATTGTTTAATAAGATATAATTTAAAAATGTTGAATCCAGAATAATATCTCTATGATTTGAAATAAATAAATAAGCCTGGGATGGGTCAAGATTATTTACTCCATCATAAGAAAGTCCATTTGTAGTTTTAAAAATAATTGTATCTAATAAAGGCTTAATAAATTTTGTTTGAAAGTCTTTAATTGTTGAGATATTATCAAATATTTTGATCAATTTTTCTTTTGGTAGATCCCTGGATATACCTTTTATCATTAATGAAAAAGCTCTTGCTTTAATTAGCCTGTTAATTGCCGGCTTAACTTCCGATTCTTGCATTATATTTATATTTTCAAACATTTTTCTAAACTCCTCAACTACCTGTTATTTAGTAAAATCAATCATTTTTCCATTAATTAATATTTCTTTTTAATATTAATAATTAATTGAATGGATTCAAAAATAAATGTACATATAAGAATTTTAATAATTCCGAAGCAATCCATTTGGCATGGTGTATATTCTTTTATAAATTCCAAAATGAATCAGATAAACTTTTAAAATTAAAAACAGTGAGTATTTATGAACTACCAAAAATTATTTTGTGTTTTGTTACTGATTTTTTCCAGTGTCTTAAAGGGACAAGATTTCCATGATTTTCTAAATTCTGTTAGGAATGCCGAGCAAAATCGTAGGATTGAAATAATAGATAATTTTATGCAATCCGAGAAAGAATTTCCGATAATAGAAGATACAATGGCTCATTTTATTTTTAATAGTTTTTCATCAGCACCAGTAATTGTGACCGGGGATTTCAATGGATGGAGTCCGGAGAAAGACACAATGACAAATGTACCGGGAACTAATTTTCAATATTTGACAAAAATATTTGAGAAAGATGCCCGAATTGACTATAAATTTGTAAAAGATGGAACTTCCTGGATTTTGGATCCTCTGAATTCTAAAGCAATTTTGAGCGGATTTGGACAAAATTCCGAATTAGCTATGGGAGATTATAGACAGCCCCGGGAAATTGAATTTTATTCTGATATTTTTCAAGGTAATGTATCATCCTTGAATTTTCACAGTGATTCGTTGAATAATTCCAGACAGATTTATGTTTATTTACCCCCGAAGTATGACGATAAGGAGCCGAAGAAATATCCGGTTGTTTATGTTAATGACGGAGAGGAATACAAAAATATTGCAAAGATGAATAATATCCTGGATTACCTGATTGCACATAATAAAATTGAAGAGTGTATTGTTGTTTTTATTAATCCCGTTAAGCGAAATACAGAATATTGGATAAATACCAAATATATGGAAATGATTGTCAAAGAACTTGTTCCTTATATCGACAGTCATTATCGAACAATTGATAAACCAGATAAAAGGTGTATAATGGGAGCATCTCTCGGAGGGTTGATTTCAGTTTATATTTGTTACCATTATCCGCAAATTATTGGCCTTTGTGCCAGTCAATCGGGGGCTTTTTGGGTAGATGATAATAGGATTATCAATTTACTTTTTAATGGAGAAAGGAAAAATATATCCTTTTATCTTGATTGGGGTAGTTATGAACCATCGATACAAAAGGCTAATAAATTATTATTATCAACTCTTAACAAAAAAGAATATTTTGTTAAGACAAATGAATTTCATGAAGGTCATAGCTGGGGCAATTGGCGTGCTCACATTGATAATATTTTAATCCAATTTTTTCCAAAATCAAAATAAGATATTTGGTAAAAATCATATATTGGAAAAGTAATTAGCAAGAGGAAATGGTATGGAAAAAGTAAAAAAACTTAATTGGGGTATAATGGGAGCCGGAGTAATTGCAAAAAGAATGGCGAATGCTCTTAATAAAACTCCTCAAAATCATCTCTATGGCATAGCCTCAAAAACTCCATCAAGGGCAAAAATATTTGCTGATGAAAATGGTGTTGATCAGACTTATTCTTACCAGGAATTAGTTACAAGTAAAGCAATTGATGTTGTTTATGTGGCAACAACTCATAATTTTCATTTTGAAAATGCCAAATTGGCTTTGGAGAATGGAAAACATGTTTTGATTGAGAAGCCATTTACCGTTAATGCTAATGAGGCTCGGGAACTTGTTCGTATTGCACGGAAGAAGAAACTTTTTTTGATGGAGGCAATGTGGGTGAGATTTTTACCTGCTCAAAAAACTTTGAAGAAGATGCTCAAAAATCAGGAAATTGGTGAAATAAAAGAGTGCAATATTACATTTGGCGGAATTGTATCACCTAAATATGAAACAAGATTAAAAGATCCAAATTTGGCAGGAGGCGTTACGCTGGATATGGGAATTTATCCGATTTCCTTTATTTGTAATGTGTTGGGAGAAATTCCTGTAGAAATTAAATCAATGACCCGTTTTAGTGATTTGGGAGTAGATGAAATCGCTAATTATATGTTTCGATTTCCTTCTGGCTGTTTAGTGAATATTTGTACAAGTTTTAACCTTCATATGATAGATAAGGCAATTATTTATGGTTCAAAAGGTTATATTGAATATCCACAATTCCAGGTTGGTCAGCGGTTTACAGTCTCGCAACACAATGGTACAAATGAGATAGTTAACAAGTCAGAAGTTCATGAGCCATGTCATGACAATGGATTTGTTTACCAGGTAGAAGAAGTATTTCGATGTATTAATGAAGGAAGGTTGGAAAGTGAAATTATTTCTTTAGATGAAACAGTTAAAATCATGGAAGTGATGGACAAAATGCGAAATGAGTGGGGCTTTAAATATCCTTTTGAATGAGTTGAATTATATTTACATTTTCATATAATTTAAAAACAAGGAGGTCTATTATGGAACAAAAGAGGGAAAAGTTTTATAAGGCTATTTTTTTGGCTACGGCTATTTATGACCTGATACTGGGAATTGTTTTTACATTCTTTTATAAGTTTGCTTTTAATTTAATTGGAATTTCGGAAAAATTACCTGAATATGGAGCATATATTTCTTTGATTGGTGCGTTCCTGTTTGTAATAGGTGTTGCTTATTATTTAATTTATCGTGGTGATCTGAATAAAAACCGTGATCTTATTTTAGTTGGTACTTTATATAAATTGGCTTACGTTTCAATTGCTCTTTTTTATGCGTTTTTTGGTAAAATTCCGCATTGGCTTTTTGTCGGACTTTTTGGCGTGCTGGATATGATATTCTTAATATTAATGATAGAATGTTATCTATATCTAAAAAAGAATAATGATTCTAAAATCTAATCTGAAATATTCTCATAGCCATTAGTTTAAAGTCATTATAGCCTTTATTTACAACCTAATTGTAAACAAGGACAATTTTTTAAAGTAGTTTTAAAAATCGTAAATTGCTACAGATATTATTCCAATTGTAATAGCTGCTTCTGCCAGTTTTGCAGTTCCATTGGAATATCAAACCAATTCATAGTGCAAAAGATTATTTATTTACTGATTTTCTATAAATCTTAATAGCGATGTATATGTTAGTTAATTTTATTTTTAAAATGTATCGTTATACATGCCTGAATTAAAAAGAAAATATTCTCTTATGATAATATTGAAAAAAATTGTTAAATTATCCGGTTGCTTGAATGTATAATTTTTAACTTAGGAGAAATTTCTATGAAAAATCATGACGTAATTATTATCGGAGGTGGTCCTTCAGGAATCATTACCGGTGTCACTGCAAAAAAACAAAATCCTGAAAAATCATTTTTAATGATCAAAGAAGAAGAAAAGGGACTGGTTCCTTGTGGAATTCCTTATATTTTCCATGATCTTGAAGATGTGTCAAAAAATGCCATGGGACCGAAACCCTTTGTAGATGCCGGTGGAGAAGTTTTAGTAGATAAAGTCACCAATATTAATTTTGACAATAAAAGTTTAACAACTGAATCCGGTGAAGAGTTTTCTTATAATAAACTTGTTTTTGCAACTGGCTCTACTCCAACTATTCCAAAATTTATCAAAGGCTATGATCTGGATGGTGTAGAGAATATAAAAAAGAGTTACGGTTATATCGATCAATTAATGAAAAAGACAGATGCTGCTCAAAATATTGTTGTAATTGGTGGCGGTTTTATCGGAGTGGAAATTGCTGAGCAATTAGCAAAGTATAAAGATAAAGTAGTATCTCTTATAGAAATGGAAAAACATTGTCTTTACAAAGCTTTTTCTGTTGATTTTGCTTTAAAAGCGGATATTGAAATCAAAGAATCCGGAGTCAATCTGTATACAGAAACTAAAGTAGAAGAAATATTGGGAAAAGATGGTAAAGTTAGCAGTGTAAAATTATCTACCGGAAAAGTCATTAATGCTGATATTGTTATTTTCTGTGTTGGATATAAACCAAGAACAGACCTGGCAAAAAAGGCCGGTCTGGAAATAAACAGTCGGGGAATGATTCGTGTAGATAATTACCGGAGAACTGGTAAAAAAGATGTATATGCTGTCGGTGATTGTGCTCAGACACTTGGATTTATTACTGGTAGGACTGATAATATTATGCTTGCTTCTACAGCAACAGCAGAGGCCAGAGTGCTGGGGTACAATTTATTTAATATCAAATTATTAAGAGGTTTTACAGGAACACTTTCCGTATTTTCTACCGAGATCAATAAAAAAGCCTTCGCATCTGCAGGTGCAATTGAGCAAGTTGCCAAAGAAGCAAACATTGATTATGTAATTGGTCAATTTAAAGATGTTGACAGGCATCCGGGAACAATTGCCGATACTTATCCCCTTGAAGCAAAAATTATTGCAAATCCTGAAAATGGCGAAATTATCGGTGGTGAATTATTTGGTGGAAAAGGTGTCGGAGAGATGATAAACATTGTTAGTTTGGCGATTCAGAAATATGTAACTGTATATGAATTTGTCTCTTTCCAGTTTGGGACTCATCCTTTATTAACAACAGCGCCTACTAAATATGTTTTGGTTAAGGCTGCTGAATTGGCCATTGCCCAAATTAAAAAAAGAAAATAAATTTGACTAAGTAATAAGTAATCATAATAACTTACTTGTGAAAAATATGAAAGGAAATCAATGGAACAAATGAATCAACAGGATAAGATGATACAGCAGGATAAACGGATTTCTGAGAATTTAAATATAATTCAGAACCGGATTGTTGTTTTTAGTGGTAAAGGTGGAGTTGGGAAAAGCACAGTTGCCGTAAACCTCGCTTATTCACTAATTAAACAAGATAAAAAAATTGGAATTTTGGATGCTGATATTACAGGACCAAATATTCCATTAATGGTTGGGCTTGAAGGTCAACCACAACCAATGGATGAAAATAGAATTTTACCTCAAATTAAACATGATTTACGAGTGATGTCAATTGCGCCAATGATTCCGGATAATCAGCCTGTTATCTGGCGCGGACCTTTGCGCTCAGGAGTCATTACACAATTTTTAGCTGATGTTGTTTGGGACAAACTTGATGTCTTACTTTCGGATATGCCTCCGGGAACCGGGGACGAAGTCTTGACAGCATCTCAAAAAATGCTACCTCAGATGGCGATTGTGGTTACTACTCCACAGGAAGTTTCATTAATGGATTGCCGCAGGGCAGTGAACATGGCAAAAAAACTGAATATTCCCAAAATTGGTGTGATAGAGAATATGTCAGGATTTGTCTGTCCTCATTGTGATAAAGAAATTGATTTTTTTGGAATCGGTGGTGGAAAAAAAATGGCTGAAGAAATGGGTGTGGAATTTCTTGGACATATTCCAATGGAAAAAGAAAATCGGGAATGTGGCGATGCAGGAACTCCGATTGTACTGAAATATCCTGAAAGTAAAACAGCCTCTAATTTTGGAGAAATTGCAACTAAGGTGATTAAAATTTTAGGTTGAAAATTTATAATCGCAAGGCAGATTATTCCATTTTAATCATCTGCCCTCTTAATATTTAGAATTAAAAAAAGCCGCTAAATAGTATTTGAAGCGGCTTTTTTATAAAGAATATTATTTATATTTTATCCACTTTACTGCTTCTTTAAGGGATACTTTTTTTCCACACATCAGAATGCCTACTCTATAGATTTTACTAGCCAGCCAGATAATTAATATGGTAGATAAGATCATTGTAAAAATGGATAGTATTGCTCCGGAAGGTAAAGCCGGATCGCTTACAGCGACTCTTCCAAACATTACTAAAGGTGTGAAAAAAGGAATTAATGATGCCCAAAAAGCCATAGTTGTATCCGGGTTTTTGACCGCAGCAAACATTATGAAGTAACTTAAAAGTAAAATAATAACCAAAGGGGGCATGAACTGTTGTCCCTCATCTTCAGTATTTACAATTGCTCCAATTGATGCATAAAGAGCAGAAAAGAAAACAAATCCAATTACAAAGTAGAAAATAAAGAAAAGAAAAATAGGTACAGTGAAGTTAATATGTTTGATAATATTCAGAAACTCAGTATCAGTTGCACCTAATTTTATCATTATTGGTTCACCATATTTTACTATAAAAAACAACATAATACCAAAAATAGTTAATTGTGTGATTCCCAAGGCGCAAATACCAACAATTTTTCCAAACATTAATTCAAAAGGTTTAATCGCTGATACAATCATCTCAGTAATACGCTGACTTTTTTCTTCGATAACACTTCGCATAACCATAGTACCATAAATCATCATCATCAGAAACATTACATAAGCCAGGATATAGGTCAGGAGAAAGCTGGATGTGCCACTTTTTTCAATTTCTCCTTTTTCTGTAATTTGATTGCTAATCAATTTGATGTTTCCTAACCACATTTCATGTCTGATTTTATTAGCGTCCAGGCCCATTTTTTCAAGGCGAATATCTGAGACAACTTTTGACAGAGCCCATTGTAACGACCTTTGTTCTTCGAAATCACTGACACTCTGAGCCGCATATTTAACCTCTTTGGATTCAACTATATCCTCAGGTATAACTAAATATCCATAGATTTGTTTGTTTCGGACTTCTTCCTGGAATTGTTTTATGGTTGATTCCATTAATTGAGGTTCAACTTTTTTCTCAAAAAATTTGAATTTCAATTCACCGGATTTTAAGGTATCAGTAAGTTGAGTGGAAAATTTTGAGTAAATTTGATTAGAATTATCGACAATATAATAGGTTCTGGTTGATGGTGTAAATACTTTTTGAACTATAAAAATTCCACCGAAAATCAGAACTAAAAATAGAGGAAAAATTAGAGTTCCGATAATAAATCCTTTGGTTTTTGCACGTGTCCAGTATTCTCTTTTTATTACAGCAAATATTTTTTTACTCATTCCAGTTCTCCTTCTGTGTTTGCTTCACCTACAGATTCTATAAAAATATCATGAAGCGAAGGTTCGTTAATTTCGAATTTTCGGATTTTACAGGTTTTCATTGCTTCCCGGAGTATTAATTGAGTGTCTGCGTTTTTAATTAATTGTGCTTCTGCATATTTTCCATAATTATTAAATTTTTTGATTTGATCGGATTTTTTAAGAAAAGAATCATCTCCGTCAAATTCAATCAGAATATTTTCTTTTCCATAACTTTTTTTAACATCTGACAGATTTCCGTATATTATTTCTATACCTTTGTTTATTAGGAAAATTTCATCACAAAGTTTCTCTGCACTTTCCATAACATGAGTAGAGAAAATAATTGTTGTACCTTTTTCTTTAAGTTCAACCATCAGGTCTTTGATTAGGTTTTGATTAATGGGATCAAGCCCGCCAAAGGGTTCATCCAGAATTAACAGTTTTGGTTTATGCAGAACTGTTCCGATAAACTGGATTTTTTGCTGCATACCTTTTGACAGTTCTTCAATTTTTTTATTTTTCCAATCTGTTAGGTTAATTTTTTTTAACCAATAATCAATTTCCTTATCCGCATCCTTCTTTTTCATGGATTTCAGAGCAGCCAGAAAGATCAAAACCTCTCTAACTTTCATTTTTCGATACATTCCTCTTTCTTCCGGCAAATAGCCAATATTATCGGTAGCCATTCCATTATGAGGTTTACCCATAATGGATATAGAACCGGAGTCAGGGGCGATGATGTCCATAATCATACGAATTGTGGTAGTTTTTCCGGCTCCGTTAGGCCCTAATAATCCAAATATTTTCCCTTCTTCAATGGAAAATGAGATTTCATTAACTGCTGTGAAATCTCCAAACTTTTTGATGATTTTGTTTGTTTCAAGAACTTTCATATCTATCCTTTATATTTTATTTATAAAAAATTTGAAAAATAAAAAGTACACAAAGAGATTGAATAATCAAAAGAAAATCATATCAGGTTACATGATAAAAATATTATTAATCGCTCAACTTAATTGAATTTAAACTAATTGCACCAAAACATCCATAACCCTCATCAACAGTAGAAATATCTTCATGGTATGTTTGAGGAATAATCGACGATGTTGCATTCAAATATTGAGTGAGATTTTTATCATAAGCAGCAATTCCAATATAAACAGGCTCTCCCAATTGCTTAGAGAAATTAATTTCAATATTTTGTGTGCTACTTTCATTTATTAGAATTGATTCTCGTATTTCTTCATTCTGAAAAAATAAAACTATATCATATCGAAATGCATTATCTGTAGTAAACAGATCGAAAGATATGTTGTCATTTTTTAAAATTATGGAATTTTTATTTAGAGATGGAATAGTTGGGACGATAGTTTCTGCTGTAAGATGAAGATCTCCGTATGTTCCTGTGGCGGAAATTTCCAGATAATAAGTTTTATTTTCTTTAGGTATAAAATTTTGGTTGATATATCTGGTTGAATCTATTTCATCATAAATATTAAAATGATATAAGGAGTCATTATCACTAATAATTACAGAAGCATTAGTTATCTCATATCGATTTTCATATTTGTAATAATCTTCAGTTTTTAGAGCTTCATCTAAAAAAACAAAAGATTCGGGATTGTTTCCATTTAATCGAACTACTCCCAATATATTAAAACCGGGTTCAAAGTTCAGATCTATGATTTCCTTAGGCATTGGTCCGGGCTGATGTGGTAATTCACAAGAAGATATTAGAGTTATTAAAAAACTGACCGAAATAATTATAAGATTTATAGTTATAAAATTACTTAGTCTTTTCTCTGCAGATTTTACTTTAAATATCTTAGTCATTTTTTCCTCTAAAATTTTATACTATATCCGGCAGATACACTGGGCATATAGTTCATTCCAAATCCATAATATCCATAGTCTTCTAGATAAAAATAGTAGTAAGGATTACGTTTTAAAAACAGGACATTTTTGATCGTCATTGTAAAATATGCATTTTCTGAACCTAAATATTCAGCCAGATTATAGCCGAAACCAGATCTCAATTTTTTCTTCCAGCCAATATCCAGCAACATCCTTGGTGGATAACGGACATTATTTTTTGCCGGAGTAATATCTTTTGGAAAAATTCCAATCCAATCATTTACAACATCATAACTATATTGATTATATTTTCCGGTTTCCCAGGTTTTTGGATAACCACTGCTGAATTGAAGTGTCGTGCTTGCGGTGATATCACGGGTTAGATTATACATCAAAACTGATTTAATATTATGGGTTTGATCTCCATCATAGAGAAATTCTTTGCCATTCCGATAAGATGGAAAACTACGGGTTCCTCTGGATAATGTATAACTTATCCAACCGGACAGTTTTCCGAATTTTCCACGGATCAAAGTTTCAATTCCATAGGCTTTACCTTTACCTGCTTCCGGTGCTTGCTCACCTGACGCATCAGAATAATCAAATTTATATAGACGAAAGAGGTCTTTGTAATATCCGGTTACCGAACAGAAAATATCTTCATTTAGATAACCTTCAAATCCTGCAATAAATTGTTCAGAAGCTATGGGCTCATAATTTTCCAGACTATTAAAGTATTCCAAGGTTTGAACAAATTCATTGTCTTTGGAATTCATAGTCGTGATATATTGATTGTATTTTCCCCAGGCAAACTTCAGAGTTGTAATATTGCTTTTAATAGCCAATGAAAGCCGAGGTTCAATTCGCCAGACATTCTCGTTCTGAAATCTTGTGTTTCTCAGCCCAGCTTTGAAAATTACATTACCCAGATCGATTTTATCCTGCAGGTAAAAAGCCTGAAGATCTGCACCTCTTTTTGTCACTTCTTCTGTAATAAAAGATTGACCGATTCGGTTTTCAAAATTCAGAAAATTGAGTTCTGTTCCGAGTTTCAGAGCTTGATTCCAGAAGGTGAAATAAGTAAGTCCGGATTTGACAGTGTAGTCAGAAATCTTATTGGTGATTTTTGTTCGAAAATTCAGGGATACTCCGAAATCATCCATTGTACTATCAGAAAAAGTCATTTTAAAATAAGTATCATTTGCCACATTTGATGCAGAATAATAAATATGGTTATCCAGAAGTAAATTTGGTAAGAGAACTGAATGAGTATGTATGCCATAGGCATTGTTATTGGTTTTGGTAATAAATCCTTCTTCAAAATTATCAAAAACAGGATCAGACAGGTAAATCATAAAATTTGAAACATTGTAATCCATATAATCCTGGGCATGAAATCCTGTAAAACTCAATCTTGTATTCCCCATTTTTGTTTGGAAAGTACCGATGATATCAGACATTGTATTCGGAACACCCATCATGATCCGGAACATTAAATCAGAGTAATAGCGACCGGAGATCATAGCAGTTGATTTATCATTTATCGGAAATTCAATAGCTCCGGATAATCCGGATATAGAGGGCTTAAATTCGCCATGAACTTCATCTTTGTGGCCTTCCCTGGAAGTAATATTTAAAATTGAAGCATTCCTTCCACCATGTTCTGCATCAAAACCACCCACCAGCATTTCTATATTTTTGATAGAATAAGGATTGAAAATGGCTTGTGATGCCATGAAGTGTTGGGGATTGTAAACTGTCATTCCATCCAATTGAACAAGATTTTCTCCGGGATCACTTCCCCGAACATGAAATTGGGGAGAGGCAGGATCTGAAATTGTAACACTGGGAGAAAATTTCATCAATTTAAAAACATCTTTGTTCATTTGGGGTACTTCAAACAAAATGATTGGATCAACTTCAAAACTTGCAATATCAAGATCTTTTTCAATAATTGTACTGCGTTTTCCGGTTACTTCAATTGCCTCTGTTTCAATTGAAGTTGTTTCCAGAGGAATGTTTCCCAGGAATATATTTTTGTTAGACAGGGTAATTGTTTTCTTGAAAATTTTATATGAAATATGTGAAAATTGCAGGGTGATTTCACCAACATTCAAATTACGGATTATAAAAAAACCATCATTATTGGTCGCGGTTCCGTTATTTGAATCTTTTACCATGATGTTAACACCAATTATTGTTTCACCGGAACTTTTGTCCATCACGTAACCGGAAATGTTATATGCAAAAGTGATGTTAAAACAGAGGAGTAATAATGATATTATTTTTTTCATGGCAGACAAATTCCTATTGTAGTAAAAATACCGGGTTCAACGATTTTAATTTTTTCGGGAATATAGGGCAAACCATTTATGTTGAGATAAAGTCCTCCGCCACAAAATAATCCTCGGAAAATTTTTGGTCGATATTCAAAAGATGAAGAAAACCCAAGATTTAGCATCAGAATATTCCAATAATCAACATGCTCAAATTTTTCATGATTGAAACTATTGATACCGAATCTAAATGTACTATTATTTCGCCAAACTATTGTAGGTGAAAATCGCTTGAACCAGTGCTGGTCAAATCCACCAACAGTAAAGGATTCATGATAGGAGGATTTTCGATAATACATTCCTGCTGATCCCAGGAACCATTTGTTTTTATGGTTTTGGGGAAAATTCAAAGTCAGGTTTCCATTGATAATGAAACCATCAGGAAGTAAGATAAAGTCAAACCAGGACTCCAAAACCCTGCGATATTTATAAGGATAAATTTGGGTGTTGAAATTTAAATATTTCAAAGAATCTGTTTGTGAAGATAGCCATGTATCAAAGATATTGGAAAGATTTTCTTCAATCTCCAGTTTCTTTTTATTTTTATAGCGAATTTCCCACAACCAATCTTTTGTTTTATTATCATTTTCATCAACAAGATATGAATATCCACTCAAAATCCGGGCTTTTTTGAAAAAGGATTTTGTATCATTCCATAGATTAATATCTTCTATTATTAATTTATGCTGGAAATTAATTGAATCAGAAGCAAGTTTATATCCTAATAAATTAGAAATTGAATGATTTAAAAAGAGATATTGATCAACCGGAAAGTATTTATATTTATTGATTTGTGTAATTCCAATAACATTATCTGAATATTTTCTAATATCAGAAATATTATAATTATTCTGAAAATTATCTACAAGGGAATCGTTTTTTATCTTTATGAACAAAGTGTCAGAAATCAGGGTGTTAAGATATGGAATCTGTGAAAAGGATATTGTTGGAATTGTTATGATAATTATAAGTAATTTTAAAACTATTTTCATTTGTTTACCATTATATTAAATAATTTATGCCATTTCTAAGGTTTTTTGATTCTATTAAAAGATTATGGTTGTCCGCTTATTTTTTTTTATACATTTTAATGCCTTGTACATTTAGCACAATAGAAAGTCCCATTAAGACGGAACCTAAACCTAATGATAATCCAGAAAGAAAGTTGTTGAGTCTTGTATCCCAATTTTCTGCATTAAAATAATCAGTCATTAGATTACCATCAATAATATTCATTGTCAATACTCCGAGAGCCAGTAAGACAAGTCCAAATACCAATAATGCCTGACCTAATCCAATCATTTTTTGTGCTGTATTAAATTTTTCCCGAAATTTTTTTGAAAGTAATAACATAATTTTTTCCTTTTATTTTCCTAATTTCCAACTTCAACGAATTTAACCAATTCACGATTTCAACTTAATTAGTCAATTTAAAATAGATCATTGCGCCAACTTTACTAACTGCGAAAATCAATATAAAATAAAAAATATCCCAGCGTAAAGTATCATTTTTAAACATTTCAATATTGAACCATATAAACATAGCAATAAGTCCAATTAACATAGAAAATCGAGTCGAATACAATCTGTGAAGTATAAATCTTTCATCCATGGTGTTTTTCCTCCAAAAAAAATAGTTTATCTGTTGAACAGTTGAAAATTTGTGACAATTTCAATGCAAGGGGAAGACTTGGTATATATTTACCTTTTTCTATAGAAATAATCGATTGCCTGCTGACTTTAGTGAGGTGAGCAAGTTCGTCCTGAGTCATAGCAGATGATTTTCTAAATTCTCTGACCTGGTTAATAATTTTTGGCTTCATCGTTAATCTCCAGTTATTGTAAAGTTCGCTTTACATTGAAATATAGGTTGTGAAATTGGTAATGTCAAGTCTGCTTTACAAAAAAGATAAATAAAATTTATCATAGATAGTTAATACTTGCAAAATGGATATGTTTTCATTCCGGCATATCTTTAAATAATTCAATTATAGTGTTCCTGTAATCTTTAAAAGCTTTTCGTCCTTTTTTTGAAAGTTTGAGCATTGTTCTGGGAATTTTATCAATGAATTTTTTTTCTATGTCAACATATCCGGCATCTTCAAGTTTATTCATATGGGATGAAAGATTTCCTTTTGTTAATCCTGTTTGACGCATGAGAAAGAGAAAATCAGAACTGTCAATTACATAAAGAAAGGTCATAATCATAAGTCGTGCCGGTTCATGTACGATTTTGTCAATTTTTGGGAATCCATTTGATTCGGTTTTATTTTTCATGAGATAATTCCTCATTTTTTTGATTTGGATATTTTTTTAGGAATTTGAATAGAAAAAATATTCCGATAACCAGCATAATGCTACCAAAGATCATAAAGTCTATGGGAACTGTAGAATGAGTGAAATTTTCATGAATAAATACTACTAATAATATAAGTGAATATATTGTGAAGCGAGTAATTCCGGTAATAACTGAACCAATAAATGGAGGTGCTGAGATGATAATTCCCAAAACAATAAATCCAAATTTTTCAATGAAATTGCCCTTAGATAAAATTTTTACATGAAGTAATAATGCAAGAAATACAACAATACCGGCCATCATCAGAAACATGATAGTTTTTTGATTTTTTCTTTTCTTTGTTTTCCGAAATTGAACAAATCCCATTCTTGGAAATGTTATACTTTTCTTTATGGGATAAATCAGTATTACAGGTATCCATGAAATATAAATGAATGGAGCTTTTCCAAAGTCTAACAGGAAACCTTGAATTAAAAATAGCAAACCGACACATATATCCAAAATTCCATCCTCGAAATAAGTCAAGAATGCCTTTTTTTCGATTTGTGTAAGATTAATTTTATTATTCATTACTGTCCTCCAATATAAGAAGAATATTTTTTGATGAAAATTATTAAATATATTAGTCCGGATATTGTTATGATCGCGCCTGCAATACTGAAATAAAGGGGAACAGGAAGGTTTAATATTGGACCGATAATTGTGGAAAGAAGCAGAACCAGGGCATAAAAAATAAACCTAATTAATTTTTTAAAATATGCAATTAAAGAAAAACAGATTAAACCAATTATGCCAAAAGGTAATAAGATAAATTTTCTTAGAAAAGGTTCAAACCGATTATCTTTTGTAAAATAAAAATATATAATAATGCCTGAAATAAGTATTAATGAGAAGAAAATACTAAAAACAGATTTTTCCATTTTTATTTTATTCTGCCTGGTACTACTGAATTTAATATATCCAAGTTTTGGCAATGTGAATTTTTTCTTCAATCCATAGAAAACCGGAACACCAAACAAGAAAAAAATTGTTCCAATATAATAGAGGTCAAAATGGATTCCAAAGGCAAAACCGATTATTAGAATTCCTACCAAAGTTTCTAATATGCCATCCTGTTGATATTTTAAGTAGATATTATTTTCGATATCTTTAATTGTATGCAAAGGTTTCATGATTAATTTCTCCTATCCAATGTTTTCTATTGGATATTTTTTAATAAATTTTAAAAGCATTGTGATACCATCAAAAATTGCTGCTCCACCAAGTATTAATAATATGGTTTTAAATTCTAACCACTTCATTCCCGCAATAAAAAACACTATTGCGGTAACTAATGCATAAATGTAATTACGCTTTATTTTCATTATAATTGCATCGGTTAACAACATAATAATTGCAACTATACCGGTAATAAAGATAATAGATTTGATACTCATGATACCAGGTTTAAGAATGAAAAACATAGATGACAGAATACCAATTAGTCCAACAGACAAGATAATACTAAGTCTTTTTGTTTGTAGTTTGGTGTTGGTTTTAATCTTTACAAATCCTATTCGTGGATAAGTGAATTTTTTCTTCAAAGGTACAATAAATATTGTTGGAATTATTGCAACACCGAGAAATGCTATTTGATTGAATGTTATGAATAATCCGATAAGCAACAGCCAGATGCCTAATCCAATTTCCATAACTCCATCTTCCATAAAAGCCAGATATACTTTTGATTCATAATTGTTTGTACTCATTTTATTTCTCATTGTTTTCAATTTGTTTTAAATTCATTTCTTTTGTTTGTCAGAAACCAGTTTGCGGCAAGTTCTTAGTTTGTGTTGCAAACTTGGTTTATATTACAAACCGGAATACTGAAAGTCAAGTTTTTTTTATTTTTTTATTTTGGTTAATGGAATTGTAAAAAAGTTTGAAGCTGTTTTTCCGTCGAAAGCCGGACATAGTCTGAGGTAGTGTAACAACGATCTGCTGACGAAATGACATAAAAAACAGGGAATTTATATTGTCGTTGATAGGGAATTTGTATTAATTAATTAGAGTTTATATGATTTTGATTTCAAAGAGGACATGATTGTTATTTTAATCTGTTTTGAAAATGGATTGAGAGATAATCTTAGTTAAAGAATTAATCCTAATTGAGCTTATTAGAACACCGTTTTATGTAATTAGCAAATAGATATTTTTTCACAATGCTTGGTGCTGTCTTATTAATATATAAATAATCTTTTTTTTTAATAAAAATGAGAATAATCATTTAATAAATATGTTTATTATTTGTATTTTTTGGAGAATTAATTTTTTTATAAAACCATATTATGATTAAAGGATTAAACATATGATACAAAAAAATATCTTGAAAAGTTTAAAGTTAATTACTTTAATATTTATATTAGTTTTGACAGTTTTTGGCAAAAACAATAAACAAATAGTAGTGAAAGAGCCTTATCTTATTTTTACTGGAAATAATACGGAAACAAAAATATGTTTTCAACTGGATTCTACTAGATTATCGATTTTAAAGTATGGTAAACATAAAAAATGGTTATCAAAAAAAGTAATAGTATCTAATAAAGATGATTTTAATTTGTACTCAATAGTTTTAAAAGATTTAAAACCGGGAACAAAATATTTTTATGAAGTAATAATCAAAGATAATAAATATCGAAGTTCCTTTGTTACAGCACCCAAAGATTCAGAAACAAAAATAAAATTTATGGTTTATGGTGATCATAGAACATATCCCCAAAACCACGATTCTCTTGCTGCGTCAATGGTTCAGGAATTTAAAAAAGATGCATTTTTTCAATCTTTTATAATTTCATCTGGTGATATTGTTGGAAAAGGCAAAAAAGAATCTCATTGGCAAAGGGAATTTTTTGATCCAAATTTAAAAAATATTCGTCATTTGTATTCCCATATACCACTTCTTCCTGTTGAAGGGAATCATAATTATGGACAAAAAGGTTTATTAAGAAAATATTTTCCTTACCCATTTCATGCAGGTGAATATTGGTCTTTTGATTATGGGCCAGCACATATTTTTATGTTTGATCTATATTTGGAAAATGATGAGGCTATGGAAAAGGAATTGGAATATTTTGAACAGGATATGAAAAACACAAATAAAAAGTGGAAAATATTAGCTCTTCATGAACCCGGTTGGACTGCCGGTGGTCATTCAAACTCAAAATTTGTTCAAGAAAAAATTCAACCTATTTGTGAGAAATATAATATTAATTTAGTCTTAGCTGGTCACAATCACTATTACGCAAGAGCAAGTGTTAATAGAGTTCAGCATATTACAACTGGAGGTGGTGGCGCGCCACTTTATGATTTTAAAAAAGATCAACCAAATATTGTAAAAGCTGCTAAAACTCTTCATTACTGTAAAGTTGAGATTGAAAATGATAGACTCAGTTTTACAGTGGTAACACCTACAGGTGAAATAATTGATAAATTTATTATGAATAGTATTGGTGAAATGCAGGATAAATAACAACCTAGGTCTTCCAGGCTTGCGAGATTTTTTAGGTTATATAATTACCATCTTTTAAAATATTTTTAAAAAAACTTGACAAAGAAAGTAAGTATTTGTAAACTTACTTTGTAATACAAAGTACTTTAAAGAATAATTTGGAGGCGCTATGAATACTAATGAACAAAAAATTTCTGCAAATGAACAACTCCTGGTCATTCGGGAAATGATCGAAAAAACAAAAAAAAATACTGTTGATAACGGCTGGCCTTTAATTATGTGGGGCTGGTTTATTTTGGCTTCATGTATTTTTCATTATATTATCATTTTTTTTGGTTCTCCTCCATTATCGTGGTTGCCATGGGCTATTTTTATGCCTGCCGGTGGAATTGTTCATTTTATTATTGAATTTAAAACTCACAAAACACAAAAGATATTGACCTATGCTGAAAAATCTATAGGTTGGATTTGGATTGGGTGTGGATCAGCAATGTTTATTATAGGATTTATTGCTCCGGCATCGGGTATTATTGGTTGGCAGGCAATTACACCACTAATGGCATTACTGGCTGGAATTGGTACATTGGTAACTTCAAAAATAATTGAATGGAAGTTTTTGTTTTATTGCTCCATGCTGTGGTGGGTAGCAGGCATTGCAACAATGTTTATTAATCCCTTTTATCATAACATGATTTTTGGAGGTGTTGTGATTATAGCATATTTAATTCCCGGCTATACTCTCAGAAAAGAATATAAAAAAGTGTAACATTATGATAAATTTTAAAGAAATTGATCCATTATTACATTCGCGAATTCGACTGGCGATTATGTCACTTCTTATAAGTGTAGAGGAGGTTGATTTTAATTTTATAAAAGAATCTACCGGGGCAACTGATGGAAATCTCAGCACACATCTTCAAAAATTAAATAAAGCCGGTTATATTGAGATAAAGAAATATTTTGTTGATAATAAACCTAAAACTATTTGTAAGATTTCGGATAATGGCAGGAAGGCTTTTGGAAAATATGTAAAAGTCCTGGAAAATGTGATCTATCCAAAAAATGAAGAAAAGGGGAAATAGTGTACAATTCCAAAATAAAGGATAATAAATATTTTCGGGGGGAATATGTTTCCAGGATTAATCGGGTTATTGATTATATTGAAATGAATTTAACTCAAAATCTAAGTCTTCAGGAAATTGCTACTGTGGCGAATTTTTCTTCCTATCATTTTCATAGGATTTTTGCTGCAATGATTGGTGAAACCCTTAATCAATTCATTAGTCGGCTACGAATGGAAAAAACTGCTATACTTTTAATTGCAGATATTAATAAATCAATAACAGAAGTAATGTTTGACTGTGGATTATCAGATTCATCTTCTTTTGCCAGGTTATTCAAGAAATATACCGGAAAGTGGCTATCAACCAGATGATCGTCCTAGTTTTGAATTGTGCAACAATGATCCGGCACAAGATCCTGAACATAAGTTTGATGTAGATATTGTAATTCCCGTCAAACCACTGGTTTAATCACAATATTAGATATTTAAAAATCTAGCAATAAAATCTAAAGAGTTGTGATGATTTCATAACTCTTTAGATTAACTGTTTAATTTGAGTTATAGGTAGTTGCTTTGAACTGCAAAGTTCTTTGAAATTTTAATTTAGTGAGTAATATAAGGAGGATAGAACATGTTTTATTCAATGCGTCTGGAGTTTAACCAGATTTTTCCATTGTGTCATGATGGCTATAAGTTTTTCAAATCATATAACAAAATAGGAGAGTAATAAACATGAACAAAAAAATAATAACAATTATTGCTGTTTTCATCATGGTATATACAAATCTTTTCGCGATTACTATAAAGGGGAAAATTTCGAATAAAGATGATAATCCGGTAAGTTTCGCTAATGTTTTCCTGAAAAAATCGACTGATGGTAGTATCACCGATAATAATGGATATTTCACATTTAGCACAAAATTATCAGGAATTAAAACCTTGGTAATCAGTCATATTCAATATGAAAAAATTGAAAAAGAAATTGTCCTGTCAGGAGATATAACAAATTTAAATTTTATACTTGTCCGGGCTTTTGTTGAAATGGATGAGATTACTGTCAGCGCCAGTTCTTTTTCTGCAGCAGATGAAGAGGGTAAAACTTTAAATTCTATGGATGTTTACACTACTGCTGGAGCAGAAGCAGATGTATTAAAAACTATTCAGACATTTCCGGGTGTGTCTCAGATTGATGAAAGTGCCGGACTTTTTGTTCGTGGTGGCGATGTATCGGAAACCAAGATGTATCTCGACGGAGCAACACTATCTCATCCTTATAAATATGAAACAGATCAGGGTGGGTATTTTGGAATGATGTCACCCTGGCACCTGAAAGGAACATATTTTTCATCTGGAGCCTTTTCCGCAAAATATGGCAATGCTCTATCAGGTGTATTAGCAATGGAATCATTAGATCGGCCTGCTTACAGGTCATTGGAATTTGGTGTAGGCTTAGCTGCGATTTCTTTGGGATTTAACTCCCCGGTTAATGATAAACTTGGTGTACGATTTTCTGGTAATTATTCTGATTGCAAAGCACTTTTCAAACTTAATGGCACAGATGACCAGTTTGAACAATATCCTGTTTCTTATGATATGAATTTGAATCTGACATATAATATTTCAAAAAAAATGAAAGTGAAATATTTTATATATGGCACACAGGATGAAATTCAGGCAGAATTTCAATCTCCTACATTCCAGGGGTTTATAGATAACAAAAACAATAATTTCTTGAATAATTTGCAATTGACTACCATGTTTTCTGAAAAGGTATCTATGAAAACATCAGTTTCAATGAATAAATTTTATAAAAACTTTTCTTTAGGTGGAATGGAAATAAATACTAAAGATTATGATCAGAAAATACGCAGTGACTTTGTTTATAAATGGAGTAAAAATCTTTCTCTTAACTATGGTTTTGAAATAAATAAAACGGATTATGAAATTAATGGGAAATATTCCATAGTTAATAATGATCTGAGTGAAGATGGGAATTACCAGGAATATAATCATAAATTAGAGATGCTTTACCGGGGATTTTACCTGGAATCTAAATATTATTTCAGCAGAAAATTGATGGCGCTTATGGGAATTCGTATGGATGATTCTGATTATAATGAAAAAACTATTATTGATCCTCGAATATCTTTTGTTTATCAATTAAATAATACTCATTCTATAAAATTGGCATCCGGAATTTATCATCAATTTCCAAAATCACAATTTATTGATGGAAATTATGGAGGATCAAAATTATCTCCTATGAAATCAGAGCATTATGTGCTTGGATATGAACTTAAAAATGAATCTATGAATTTTAAATCTGAATTTTATTATAAAGATTATGATGATTTACCACTTGAAATTGATAACCATTTATATAATAGTGGCGGATATGGCTATGTTTATGGTGGAGATTTTTTTCTAAAGGGAACCCTGCCATTTATTTCAGGATGGATTTCTTATAGTTATTTAAAAACAGAACGAAAGCAACTGGAATACCAGGAATTGATACCCGGTGATTATGATATCCGTCATAATTTTGTGGCTGCTCTTAAAAAATATTTTTCATCAGGACAATCATATAGTTTGACTTATAAAATTCATACCGGGCGACCATATACCGGAGCCTTGAATCAATGGAATCAAAAAAGATTACCTCCAATCCAGAGTTTGGATTTATCCTGGAGTTATTATCAATCATTTAAGGGGAATAATTTCATTGTATATTATATTTCCCTTGCAAATATATTGGATAGTAAAAATACCTATGGGTATTACTATTCACCGGATTATTCTGAGCGAACTGCTATAACTTCCACATTTGGAAGAAGTATATATTTTGGATTTACAATGAGTCTTGGAAAATTACCATCAATATTATAATAGGTTTTAGTATGAAAAATTTAGTTGAAGCAATAATTTAAGAATCAGGGATAACTATAATTTAAATAGTCCTGTAAATCTTGCTAATCCATTTTAAAGAAAAGGAAAAAAATCATGAGAAAATTACTAGTAATATTTAGTTTGTTAATCACAATGTTAATGGCAGAAAATCAAATGAATGTTGCCAGAATAAAAATAAACCTTGCATATCAAAATAATGATCAAAAGGAAATGTTAGAAGCACGGGCTATTTTCGAAAGACTTTTAAGTATAGAAAATGATCGATGGTTAACCAATTATTTTATCGCATATTGTGATTACAGGCTATATAACCTGGAATTGAATAATGATAATAAAAAGGCAGCAAAGTTTTATATCAAAGACGGTATGGAAAAATTAACAGAATGTTTGGATGAAATGCCGGATTTCGGTGAAGCTCATGCCCTAATGTCATCGTATTATGGTGGGAAAATTAGTTTACTTCCAATCTCCGGAATGTGGAATGGGGTAAAAAGTCAGGAATATATGGGAAATGCTATCAAATATAGCAGTGATTCACCACGTGTATTTTTACTTGATGGAATTGGGAAAATTTTTACTCCGGAAAAATATGGTGGTGGATTTGTTAAAGCAGAACTTTCATTGAATAAAGCAATAGAATTATTTGAATCTGAAGCAGGGAAAAATGTCATTCCATCCTGGGGACATGCTGAAGTCTATATTTGGTTAGGAATTATAGAATCCAAAAAAGGGGATAAGATGAAAGCCAAAGAATATTATCAAAAAAGTTTAGAAATTGAGCCTGAAAATGGCTGGGTAAAACATGTTTTATTACCTGAATTGCATAAATAAATTTCTGATTCTGGTGATTCTTTTAAAGAGGATTTTAAATAACAGTGGATTTCACAGGTTATCATCGAGAAAAATACAAATTTTCTTTTTATTGAGTTTCAGCGTTATTCATAAAAGTGAAAACAGTTTTTTTATTACAATTAACTACTGGTAATATTTTAAGTTTATGAGAACAATAACATATTGTATTTAAGAGAATTCTATTGTAAAATCCGCTTGCCGATAAAATGGAATATTAAAGTTTAATAAGTAAATTAGGAATATATACCAGATGATCAGAAAAAAAAATAAGACAATATTACTTGGATATTTATTTGCTTTTTTATCATATTTTCTTTGGGGAATTTTACCGATTTACTGGAAATTAATTAAAACTGTTCCTGTTTTTGAATTATTGGCTCACAGAATTTTTTGGTCATTTATTTTTTTAAGTCTGATTATGTTTTTTCAAAAAAGGCAAGATGTTTTCAATATTTTTAAAAATAAAAAATTGCTTAAAGGATTATTTTTAGCAAGTTTATTAATCGGAACAAATTGGTTTGTGTTTATTTTTGCTGTTAATTCCAATCGAATTCTCGAAGCTAGTCTTGGCTATTATATTAATCCATTGATTTCTGTACTTCTTGCTGTTTTTGTACTTAAAGAGCGGTTGACCTTACTTCAACTTGTTGCCTTGATTTTTGCTTTTTCCGGAGTCCTATATCTTACTATAAATTTTGGGAAACTACCGATAATTTCGTTAATTCTGGCTTTTTCATTTGCCCTGTATGGTTTGACTAAGAAAAAACTGAATATTGAATCATTGCCGGCATTGACTATCGAAACTTTGGTATTGGCACCACTTACATTTGGGTATATAATTTTTTTGTTTATTAGTCAGAATAATACTTTTTTAAATAATTCTTTCCGGATTGATTCATTGTTAATATTTTCAGGTGTTGTAACAGCACTTCCACTGTATCTTTTTGGAAAAGGGGTGCAGAGAATTCCATTAAAGAGTGTCGGGTTTTTACAATATATTGCACCAACTTTTATGCTGATTATCGGCACTTTGATATATCATGAAACCTTTTCCCGGGTTCATTTGATTAGTTTTATATTTATTTGGATTGCACTTATTCTATATACTATTTCATTATTTAAGAAGTAAGAATTTTTCCTGCAAAAGTGGTTTTAAGAGACAGAATGAGCAATAGAGTTTACTCCCAATCTCTATTGCTCGCTTTCTGCACTTTCCCCATATTTGAGAAATCAATAATCTGCTTTTATTATCGGGCTAAAAAGAAAATTTGCCACTTAAACAAATTAAAAATTAGTGATTAAATTTATTA
>JAOZSR010000027.1:27127-37490 GCA_029939575.1 Fidelibacterota bacterium | reverse complement strand
ATAGATGTTTGGCTTTATTTATTTTTTTAGATTTTTTTATTTAGGACAGATATGGAAAAATATCTAAAAGTTATTGCACATAAAATAAAAAATATATACATTTTGCTTAACCGATAAAGTAAAAAGGTTAGGATTGAGTGCAAACTTGAAGTCAAAGAAACAAATTACTCTTGCAGATATTGCAAAAAAATTAAATATATCAAAAGTGGCTGTGTCAAAAGCCCTGAGAAATCAATCTGATATTTCAGCAGAAACTAAGAAAAAAGTTGTTAATTTAGCTAAAGAACTTGGATATACTCCTAATATTATAGCCAGGAATCTTTCAGCCAAAAACACACACACTATTGGCTTGGTTATTCCGAAAATAAATCACCATTTCTTTGCAGAAGCAATTGAGAGTATTTACAAAATTGCATCGCAACATAATTATGAAATAATCATGACAGTATCACAGGAAAGTACGGCAGAAGAGATCAAACATATTCGTTCATTAATGGCTATGAGAGTTGATGGATTACTAATTTCAGTTACCGAAAATACTAAAGAAACTTCTATTTTTCAAGAGATGAAAAACAGAGGTGTTCCATTAATTTTCTTTGATCGAATAATTGAAGGATTGGGATTCCATTGCATTGTATCTGATGATGAATATGGATCTTATGAAATTGTAAAATATGCAATAGAAAAAGGCTATACGAAGATTGGGCATATTGGTGGATATAAAAATACTAATATTGGTAAACTTCGTTGTTCTGGATATACAAAAGCAATGGAAGAAGCAAATCTGGAAATCAATCCTGATTTTATAGTTTGTGGTGGATTTTCTGTTTCCGATGGATATTATGGTTTTATGAAATTGTATAATAATAAAAGTTTACCTGAAATAATATTCACTGTAACATATCCAGTTGCCTTAGGCGTTTTTAAAGCTGCTAAAGAACTTGGAATATCAATTCCCAATGATATCGATGTAATTTCCTTTGGTGATGCATCATATAATCAATTTCTAAATCCATCGATAACCGGTGTTCATCAACCGGCGGCAGAAATTGGAAAAATTGCTCTGGAATTATTGATTGACCAAATTGAAGGAAGATTACTAATCGAAGAGAAGAAAATAGTGATGCCGGTTAAAATCAATTTTTGTCAAACCTGTGTAAAGAAGGAGAATTGAAGGGTGGTGAAACTTAATCCCAATAGATTTTTCGACCCTGAACCCGGGACTCGAAATATTGCAGCAGAATTATATGAAAGTGTTAAAAAATTACCGATTATAAGTCCTCATGGACATGTTGATCCAAAATTATTTTCTGAAAACAAGCCTTTTTCAAATCCTACGGAATTATTCATTATCCCTGATCATTATGTCTTCAGAATGCTTTATTCTCAGGGAATTGCTCTAAAATCTTTGGGAGTTCCAACAATTGATGGTTCAGCAGTAGAAAAAGATCCACGAAAAATCTGGCAAATTTTTGCTGATAATTTTTATCTCTTTGCCGGAACTCCATCAGGAGTCTGGCTTTCCCATGAACTATATGAAGTTTTCAATGTTTCCTGTGAATTAAATTCTGAAAATGGGCAAAAAATTTATGATGAATTACAGGAGAAATTAAATTCGCCTGAATATTTACCTCGAAATTTATTTGATTCATTTAATATTGAAGTAATCAGTACAACCGATGCTGCGGAAGACACTTTGGATGCTCATAAATCTATTCGCAATTCTGAGTGGAATGGAAATGTTATTCCATCTTTCCGTCCAGATTCTGTTACTGATCTTTCCAGATCGGATTGGAAAATAAACATTCAAAAACTGGAATCTGTGTCAGGTTTGTCAATAACAAATTATAGTAGTTTTCTAAATGTTTTAAGGCAAAGACGAGCCTTTTTTATTGAAAATGGAGCAGTAGCAACAGATCATGGGGTTTTAAGTCCCTATACTCATTTGTTATCAGACACAGAGGCAGAAAGTATTTTTAATCGTGCCTTTTTAGGAAAACAAAATCAAAATGATGCAGATGCTTTTACAGCACATATGTTAATGAAGATGGCAGAAATGAGTATCGATGATGGCTTGGTAATGCAAATTCATCCTGGTGTTCTAAGAAATCATAATAAAGTTATTTTTAATAAATTCGGTTCTGATAAAGGTGGTGACATTCCAATCCAAACGGAATATACAAAAAATATGCAGGAATTTCTAAATCGCTACGGTAACAATCCGGAATTAAAAGTCATTCTTTTCACACTGGATGAAAATACATATTCCCGTGAATTAGCACCACTTGCCGGACATTATCCTGCTTTGAAATTGGGGCCAGCCTGGTGGTTTAATGATAGTATAGAAGGTATGACAAGATTTCGTGAATATATTACTGAAACAGCAGGCTTTTATAATACAGTGGGCTTTAATGATGATACCAGAGCATTTCCATCAATTCCTGCCCGTCATGATGTTGCCAGACGTGTGGATGCAAATTTTTTGGCTGGAAAAGTGGCTCGCCATATTATTGATAAAAAAGAAGCAGAGAAAATAATAAAAGTGTTAACCTATGATTTGGTAAAAGAAGCATATAATCTGGTATAGCCGAAAATTATTTTAAAAAATGAAAATAGTAATTACAGGGAATAGTATGAATATTCCGGACAAAGGAATATTTTACTATTGTCAGGAAAATCCATATAAGAAAATAAATGTAAGGAAGTAAACTATGAATAGAAGAGATTTTTTGAAAGGTATTGGTGTCTTATCAATAGGCTTAAGTAGTTGCCAACTATTGGAAAAAAAACGAGCCAAACAACCAAATATTTTATTTATTTTTTCCGATGATCATTCTTTGCAGACTTTGGGCGCTTATGAATCCAGGATGCAGGATTTCATTAAAAAGCACAGGATTACACCAAATATTGATAAAATAGCTTCTGAAGGAGTGCTTTTTGAAAATAGTTTTGTTGGAAATTCAATCTGTGGTCCAAGCAGAGCCTCTATATTAACCGGAAAACATAGCCATATCAATGGTTTTACAGGAAATGGTGATCAATTTGATGCAAACCAATGGACTGTGGCAAAGGAACTGCAAAAAGAGAATTACCAAACAGCTGTGATTGGTAAATGGCATTTAGGTTCTCTCCCAACCGGTTTTGATGATTATAATGTTTTACCCGGTCAGGGAATGTATTATAATCCTGATTTTATTTCTAAAGATTCCAGGGAATTAGTCCGAAAACAGGGATATTGCTCAGATATAATCGGAGATATGACTATTGAATGGCTTGATAAAAAAAGAGATAAATCCAAATCATTTTTTTTGTGTAGTTGGCACAAGGCTCCTCATAGAACATGGATGCCTCACCCAAGATATTTTAATTTACTTGACGGAGTTGATGTGCCGGAACCTGAAAATCTCTTTGATGATTATGAAGGAAGAACATCCTCCGCAAGTCTGCAGGAAATGACAATCCGGGATCATATAAATATTTCAACAGATGTAAAAGTTACACCACCGGTTGCGACTACGCCGCTGGAAAAGATCAGGGAATTAACTCCCAGAACAAAATCAAAAGATCCGGTAACATTTGATGAATTTAAACGAATGACTACCGAGCAAAAGAAAGCATGGGATAAATATTATGTGCCTCGTAATGAAAAATTTCGAGCCAAAAATTTAAAAGGCAAAGAATTGACAAAATGGAAATATCAGGCATATCTCAAAGATTATATAAAATGTATCAAAGCAATGGATGACAATGTTGGAAAGGTATTGGCTTACCTAAAAGAGAATGATCTTGAAAAGGATACAATTGTTATTTATAGTTCTGATCAGGGTTTTTATAATGGAGAACATGGCTGGTATGATAAGCGCTGGATGTATGAAGAATCCTTGCGAAATCCTTTGATTGTAAAATGGCCAAAAGTTACGAAGCCTGGCACCCGCTGTAAAGAAATGGTGCAGAACATTGATTATGCACCAACTATTCTTGATGCCGTTGGGATACAACCTCCTAAAGAAATTCAGGGAGAATCATTGGTGCCACTTTTAAAAGGCAAGATTCCGGAAGATTGGCGAAAGAGCATTCTCTATACTTATTATGGAAAGGATATACATGCAGTAATCAGCCACCGTGGAGTCAGGACTCAACGCTATAAATTAATTGAATTTTTCACTAAGAATGAATGGGAACTTTACGATCTGAAAAAAGACCCGCTGGAAATGCACAGTGAATATGATAATCCGGATTACCAGAGCATAGTAAGTGACATGAAACAAGAGTTAAAAAAGTTAAAGACAGATTATCAACTGGAATGAACTAGTTGTCAAAGAATTGTCAGATTTTTCTCAACAAAATCCCGAGATTTGTAGAACATTACTATGCACAAAAAAAGTCCTTTCCCTAAAAAATCAGGAAAGGACTTATCTTGAATTTTGCAGTTGCTTTAAAGGCTTTTAATATATTCAATTCCTTTAAGCAGTGCTTTTTTATTTAACTCAACCAATTTTTTGTTTTTCATAACTTCACCAAGAGAATCAAGAACTACATCTATTGAAAGAATACCAAGTTTCTTAATTAGAGCACCAATAATAATCATATTAGCAGCCTTGGTGGTTCCTAATTCATCAGCCATTTTCGTGGCTGGAATCGGGATAATATTCACATCATCACGGATTGGTTTTCTATCGATAAGCGAACTGTCATAAACAATAGTTCCACCAGAAATCACATCATTTTCGAATTTATCCAGGGATGGGCCATTCATAGCAATAAGTACAGTAGGATTAGCTACCAAAGGTGAACCAATTTTTTTATCAGATATTTTTACACTGCAATTTGCTGTACCACCACGCATTTCCGGACCATAGGAAGGAATCCAACTAACCTGGTAATCGTGTCTCATTCCCATTTCTGATAGAACAGTACCAAGACTCAGAACTCCCTGTCCGCCAAAACCGGCAATTCTAAATTCATGGGTAAACTCATTGTTTTTAAATTGTTCTATTTTTCCTTTATCAATCTTGCTTTCCGTAATATTAAGAATATTTTGGAGTTGTGAAGGATCAAAATTATCTCTTGAGACATCTTTTCTCTCAAATTCTTCTGAAATATCCTTTTTTACTCCCAGCGGGTAATATTTTTGCAGAACATCCTGAACCCATTTTATACCTTGCTTTGGATCCATTTTTAGATTTGATGGACAGGCTGATAATACTTCTATAAAACAGAATGCGTTTTTTTCAATCTGCAACTTCAACGCTTTACGTACTGCTTTCCTGGCTTGTCTGATAGATTTCGCATCACCAATCATGACTCTTTCTACATAAACAGGAGCTTCAAGAGTAGCAATTATTTCACTCATTTTTATTGGATAGCCTTCATTTTTCAACGTCCGGCCTCTGGGAGTTGTCATGCTTTTTTGTCCAATTAGGGTAGTAGGAGCCATTTGACCACCAGTCATTCCATAAATCGCATTATTGACAAAAAACACAGTTATTCCTTCACCTCGATTGGCAGCATGAAGTATTTCTAAACCACCTATTGCTGCCAGATCGCCGTCGCCCTGGTAACTGATAACAATGCTTTCCGGATGGGCTCTTTTGGCCCCAACAGCAACTGCCGGCGCTCTTCCGTGAGCAGCCTGAATATTGCCGGTTTTAAAATAATAATAAGCAAATACACTACATCCAACAGGACTGATAAATATAGATTTGTCTGCAGCATTAAAATCGATTAAAGCTTCAGCTATCAGTTTGTGTAAATTTCCATGTCCACATCCAGGACAATAGGTTGTTGTTAATTTATCAGAACCTGATTTTCTCTCGTAAACATCAAAAAATGCTTTTGACTTTTTTAAAATTTTATCATTCATGATACCCTCATTATTTTCATTACTTCATCATGAACTTCTTTTATGGAAGGTACATTCCCTCCAACTCTTGAATACAGATGAACTGGTTTGCGGCCATTTACTATTAATCTCACATCATCAACTAATTGACCATTACTCATTTCTACAGTAAGAAATGATTTGACAGAGTTTGCTAACTTATCGATTTGCTTTTTGGGAAAAGGGAACAGGGTCTTGGGCCTGAGCATACCGGCTTTTATATTCTTCTCTCTTAATTGGTCAACAACAGATTGTGCTATTCTCGAGGCGATTCCATATCCTACTAAAACAATTTCAGCATCATCGGTTCGATATTCATCAACTCGTACTTCTTGCTCTTCTATAATCTGATATTTTTTCTGTAATTTATTTACATGTTTTTCCAAATCATCTGGATCAAGTTCGATAGAGGTGATTACATTGACACAGGTTTCTTTTGTTCCTAATATTGCCCAAGGTTTCTTAGGAATATCGGGTACAGTTTCCGGAAATTCCACCGGTTCCATCATTTGACCGATAAATCCATCGGCCAAAATATAAACCGGGGTACGGTATTTATCAGCCAGGTCAAAAGCCAAAATTCCAAAATCACACATTTCCTGCACTGAATTTGGAGCTAATACAATACATTTATAATTCCCGTGGCCACCACCTTTGACAACCTGGTTGTAGTCACTTTGTTCCGGTGCAATATTTCCCAATCCGGGACCGGCTCGTGAAATATCTACTATTACACATGGTAATTCAGCTCCTGCACAATAAGAAACACCTTCCTGTTTTAAACTAATACCCGGGCTGGATGATGCTGTCATCACCCTTTCTCCGGATGCAGCTGCACCATATACCATATTGATCGCTGCGATTTCACTTTCAGCTTGTAAAAAAGTACCTCCGACAAGAGGTAAATATTTAGCAGCAGCATGTGCAATTTCACTGGCTGGAGTAATTGGATATCCATAATAGGAATTAACTCCTGCTATGATTGCACCCTTTACAACTGCTTCATTTCCTTTTAAAAATTGTTTAGCCATTAAAACCTCCCTAATCCTATTTAATAGGCTTTAGACAACTGGTACAAATTAATATTTCAGGATTTTCATCCTCTCTGAAAACTTTGTTTTCTTTCTCACATCTTGGGCAAAATGCAGTTTCTTCCATCAGATCCCATCTCTTAAAAACAGTTAATGCGCCAGGTTCCGGACAGGCATAAAAACAAGTTCCGCATCCGGTACATTCACCCAGATATTCTACTGGATGATAACCGTGGGAATTAAATTTTTCTGAAAGAGCCAGCACAGATTGTGGGCAGGCATCGACACATAAACTACAGCCTTTGCACTCTTCTCTGTTAACAGTAATATGTCCTCTACTCATATTTAACATCTCCTTTTATATAACTATGTTATTTATTTTGAACTTCCTGAAATGCTTTTCTGAATCCATCAATTGACCGCTCAATTACCTTGTTTTCCACACAATAGGAAATACGAAAATGTCCTTTTCTGTGAAAACCACTGCCCGGAGTTGTCAGAATAAATTTTTCCTGTAAAATCCGGACAAAGGCTACATCATCTTCAATTGGACTTTCCGGGAAAAGGTAAAATGCACCTTCAGGCTTATTAATTTTATAACCAATATCAATTAGTGAGTTATAAAGTAAGTCTCTTCTTTGCTGATATTTAGAAATATCAACATTGGCACTTAATACCCTGGCTACAACCCGTTGCATTAAAGCCGGAGCATTTACAAATCCCAAAATCCTGGTGCAAAATGTAGCAGCGTTTATAATTGATTCTGCATCTTTTATTTGTGGATTAATTCCAATGTATCCAATTCGTTCACCTGCCAAAGATAAATCCTTGGAAAATGATGAAATAATAATTGTATTTTTGTAAAATTTTACCGGGGAGTGATATTGATTGTTATCATAAATAATTTTTTTATAAGGTTCATCAGAGAGTAAATATATGGTTGAACCAATATCTTTACTTTTTCTGGTTAGCAAATCAGATAATTCCTGTAAAATTTCCTTAGAATAAATTTTGCCAGTTGGGTTATTTGGGGTATTAATGATCAGGGCTTTTGTTTTGGTGGTGATCTTTGCTTCAATTTCTTTTAAATCCGGTAGTAGGTCACAGGTTGAATCGGCGATTATTTTTTTCCCCCCATGGTTTGTGATATAAAAATCATATTCCACAAAATATGGTGCAATGACAATAACTTCATCATCGGGATTTAATAGAGATTTAAGGATAACATTTAAACCTCCGGCTGCTCCTACTGACATGATAATATTTTGTGCAGAATAGTTTTGGCCGGTTTCCTGGTTTAGATATTCCGCCACTGCCTGACGGGTAGATAGATAACCACCATTTGGCATATAGCCATGCACAAAACTACCGGAAGTTTGAGCCTCTTCATTTAGAACTGAGTTGAATTCCTGCGGTGAAATTAAATCCGGGTTGCCAAGAGAAAAATCATTTATTTTGTCTTCACCAAATTCTTTTTTTAATCTGACGCCAGTTTCAAACATTTTCCTTATCCAGGATGATTTTTTAATACTATTTTCTATATTTTTAGAAATTGACATAATACCTTCCTACTATTTTTTCCTGTATCTGAGAATTTCTTTTTTAGAATTATTTATAGGCATTACTAATTAAATCAAGTTCTTTTAGTACAAAGGTTAACATTTTTAACACAGTAGATAGCCCGACAACCGGAATAGTCATTATTAGGGTATCGATAATTTCATCTTTACTGGCACCGGCTCTGATGGCTTTGGGAATAATAATTTTTATCGCCTCTGGGGACGGACTGTTGACCTGAATTGCCAGCATAAGCAGTTGCCTGGTCTTTTCATCAAGATGTTCTCCAAGATTGCCAACTAATTTTTGATAATTCTTAAAAATATCTTTCCGGTTTTCCATTAAATAGGTAAGACCATCTTTATCTAAATCTTCCCATTTGAAATCATCCATTTTTTTCTCCAAAATAAAGTGTATTGTTATTTTATTACTTCTGTCAGCCAGCCTTTTTTATCTTCAATATCGTTTAACTGTAAACTTGTTAAATAATTATACAGTTTTGTACAAACCGGACCAGGTTCTTTACCTTGTGCATAGAATTTATAAATTTGGTTATTATATCCCATGCTTCCAATAGGGGTAATAACTGCTGCAGTTCCGCATGCTCCGGCTTCAACAATATTCTCAATTTCATCAACTCCGACTTTTCTCTCTATAGTTTCAATACCATATTCATCAGCTGCAACTTCCATAACCGATCTTCTTGTGATACTTGGTAGAATCGCACTGGATTTAGGTGTGGCTAAAGTTCCATCTTTAAAATGGAAAAAGACATTTGCAGCGCCGACTTCTTCAAAATATTTATGTTCTTTGGCATCAAGATATACATTTTCATTGAAACCGGCTGCCTGGGCTTTTTTTAAAGGGAGCAGGGCAGCAGAATAGTTTCCACCTGCTTTTACATTTCCAATTCCATTGGGGGCGGCACGGTCATAATGATCTTCTACTTTTAAGGAAATTGGTTTAAATCCTTCTTTGAAATATGGTCCAACCGGGCTTACAAAAACCAGGAATAAATATTCTGGCGCTGGGTGAACGCCAAGATTTTCTCCCATACCAATTAATAAAGGTCGGATATAGAGTGATGCGCCTAATCCATAAGGAGGTACATATTCCATGTTCGCCTTTACAGCTTCCAAAACACCTTTCATGAATAATTCTTCAGGTACTTCAGCCATCAATAATCTCCTGGCGGAATCCTGAAATCTTTTCATATTTTCTTTAGGTCTAAATAGAAATACGCGGCCATCTTTGGAGCGCTGTGCTTTCATACCCTCAAAACATTGTTGTCCATAATGAATCGACGTTGCTCCTTCGTGGATTGCTATTGTATTCTCTGTTACTAAATTGCCTTCATCCCATTTCCCATCTTTCCAATGAGCATGAAAACGGTAGGGTGTTTTAATATATTGAAAACTTAATTTTTTCCAGTCAAAGTCTTTTTTAGGTTCCATTTTTTATCCCTTTCATACGCTTATAATCGAATAGTTTTTAAAATATTATTCACGTTAAACAAATTGTTCTAATTGTCAAATGTCGTGCCACCTGCTTCATATCTTTTCCATGATTCATTTTTTTCAAGAATACAAAACAGAGTAATTTTTTAATAAAATATTTTGAAATTTGGCTATTTCATTTCCTAAATTTGAAAATGAAATATTAATCTTTTTTTGGAAATAAGAATGTTTTAACCGATTATAGATTTCGCCCCAGAGAAAGTATAAAAAGGCAATTTGGGGCTATTTTATTGTTTGTGAATTGATGTTTAGAAAGAAGAAAAAAAACGAAGAATATATCCCGTGCTTTTATAAATTATTTTATAAGATGGATTAATTTGGAAATTAGTTAAACCGGTTTGTTATATGTTACTTTAATAAGACCTGTTGAAATATTT
>JAOZSR010000027.1:0-27027 GCA_029939575.1 Fidelibacterota bacterium | reverse complement strand
TTTAATAAGACCTGTTGAAATATTTAACTTTTGACTATACATTAACATTATTATTTTTAATGTATTAGCGCCTTGTTGATAAAACTCATCTGTTTTTTGGTAATAAAATTGCAATCAAGATTTATTAATTTTTGTTAATTAATTTATAATAAAAACCAAGAGGAGGAAATAATGTATAAAAAATTATTTATACCTGGTCCGGTTGATGTAAGACCAGAAGTTCTTAAAGCGATGGGAACACCAATGATAGGGCACAGATCAAAAGATGCGACAATTTTACAGCAGTCAATTTCTGAAAAACTTCAGCAGGTGTTTTTTACAAAAAACCCAATTTTATTATCAACATCATCGGGAACCGGATTAATGGAAGGGTCGATTCGTTCCTTAACTGCAAAAAAAGCTGTTGTATTTTCAGTAGGAGCTTTTGGAAATCGCTGGGCAACACTTGCTAAAAGTAACGGTGTTCCGGTTGATCATGTTAAAGCAGAGTGGGGTCAACCTACATTACCTGAAATTGTAGATCAGTATTTAGCATCAGGAGATTACGATGTTTTTACAATTACACATAATGAAACATCTACCGGTATAATGAATCCAACAGACCAGATTGCAGAAGTCAGAAAAAAATATCCTGAAGTTCTTTGGCTTGTCGATGCGGTTTCATCAATGGGCGGAGCAAAAATTGAAGTTGATAAATTGGGAATAGATGTGTGTATTACTTCAACCCAAAAAGCTATAGGGCTTCCTCCAGGATTGTCAATGTGTTCAGTTTCAGAAAGAGCTTTGGAATATGGCAAACAAGTGAAAAATCGTGGTACCTATCTTGACCTGCTTGAACTATATAAATATGTTCAGAAAAAACCTTTCCAATATCCATCGACACCATCTTTACCTCATATGAATGCTCTTGATCTGCAACTTGATTATATATTGAATGAAGAAGGTCTGGAAAACAGATTTTTGCGACATCAAAAAATGGCTATAGTTGTACGTGAGTGGGCAAGCAAAAATTTTGAGATTTTTGCAGCTGAAGGCTATAGATCAAATACTTTGACTACAATTAAAAATACTAAAGGAATTTCTGTTGCTGGCCTTAATAAAAGATTAGGTGAATTAGGATATATGATATCTAATGGATATGGAGATTTAAAAGAGAAAACATTTAGAATTGCTCATATGGCAGATCGAACAATGGAAGAACTTGTGGAATTATTAAACATTATCGATCGCGAAATGACAAAAATGTAACATATTAATTAAATAAGGAGGTTGTTTTGAAAATTTTAATCTCAGACGGATTAAGGCCTAAAGGACTACAACTTTTAAAAGATGCCGGAATAGATTTTGACATTAAATTTTATGAACATGATGAATTAGTTAAAGTCATTCCAGAATATGACTGTATAATAGTGCGGTCTGCAACAAAAGTTCCCAAAGATGTAATTGATGCCGGGAAAAATTTAAAGGCTATTTGCAGAGCTGGAACAGGAATAGATAATATCGATCATGTTTATGCTAGGTCAATCGGAATACCAGTATTAAATGCACCTGGAGAAAACTCAGCCTCAGTTTCGGAACTTGTATTTGCTCACTTGTTTGCAATGACTCGCTTTATCCCCCAGGCGAATATTACTATGCGTAATGGAGAATGGAATAAAAAACAATACAAAGGTGTTGAACTTTTTGGTAAAACAATTGGTGTGATTGGGTTTGGACGTATTGGTCAGATAACCGCAAGAATGGCACTTAATTTTGGGATGAAAGTTTTGGCATACGATATTACTAACCCCAAAGCTGATCTTAATGTTGAATTTACTACCGATCTTGAGAAAGTATTGAAAAATTCGGATTTCATAACACTTCATACGCCTAAATTGGAAAAGCCTGTAATTGGGAAACAGGAATTTGCTTTGATGCAAGATGGGGTTTACTTAGTAAATTGTGCACGCGGTGGTGTAGTTGATGAAGAGGCTCTCTTGGAGGCCCTGGATTCCGGAAAATTAGCAGGAGCAGGTATTGACACTTTTGTGAATGAACCAAAGCCTAATTTAAAGTTAGTTAATCATCCAAAGGTTTGTGCCACTCCACATGTTGGAGCTAATACCAATGACGCACTTGACAGGGTAGGTATTGTAATTGCTAAAAAAGCTATTGATGCACTAAAAGGATAGATGAATTTAATTCTATTTAAGTTAGATTGTTTAAAAAGAAAGGTAAACAATGGTAAAGATTAAAGGGTTTAAAGGAGTCCGACCAGATAAAAAATATGCTCAAAAGATAGCATCGCGTCCATATGATGTTTTGAACTCAGATGAAGCACGAGTAGAAGCAAAAGATAATCCCTATTCTTTTTTACATGTTGTAAAATCAGAAATCGATCTTCCGGAGGATACTAATCCTTATGATATGAGAGTATATCAAAAAGCCGCAGATAATCTACTGAAAATGATTCAAAAAGGCTGGTTAATTCAGGAAGAAAAGGAATGTTTATATGTTTATCGTCAAATAATGGGAGAGCATGAGCAATATGGACTTGTTGCTACCGCCAGTGTAGAAGATTATTTGAATAAAAAAATTCGCATCCATGAATTGACCAGGGAAAAGAAAGAAAAAGATCGTATTAATCATGTTAAAATCACGAATGCCAATACTGGTCCGGTTTTTCTTACTTATAAAGCCCAAACTGTAATTGATGAAATTATTTTAAAAATTACTTCAGAAAATCTCCCTGAATATAATTTTATTTCTGATGATATGATCCAACACAGTTTTTGGATAGTTGATCAGGATCAGGATATTAAAAAATTAATTGATAATTTTAGCAAAATTGATTACACCTATGTTGCTGATGGACATCACAGATCAAAATCAGCGGCTATGGTTGGAAAATTACGAAAGGATGAAAATCCAAATCATACAGGTAATGAAGAATATAATTGGTTTTTGAGTGTTCTGTTTCCGGATAATCAACTTAAAATTCTTGACTACAACAGAGTCGTTAAAGATTTAAATGGATTGAGTGAACAGGATTTCATAGCAAAAGTTAAACAAAAATTTGAAATATCCGAGGTGTGTTGCCAAAACAATGCAAAACCCAAAGAGCCAACCGAATTTGGTATGTACTTAAATGAAAAGTGGTATGCCCTAAAAGCAATGAAAGATACTTTTGATACAAATGATCCTGTTGAAAGTCTGGATATTTCTATTTTACAAAAGAATCTCATGGAACCAATTCTGGGTGTTGGAGATCCAAGAAAAGATACCAGAATTGATTTTGTTGGTGGAATCAGAGGATTAGAGGAATTGAAAAAACGGGTAGACTCAGGAGAAATGGCAGTAGCTTTTGCCTTGTTCCCGACTTCGATACAGCAATTAATGTCAATTGCTGATGCGGAAAAAATTATGCCACCCAAATCTACCTGGTTTGAACCAAAATTAAGAAGTGGGTTGATAACGCATTTATTGGATTAATTGATATTTTCAGAAATTCTGATTAAATTCTATTGTACCAAGTTTAGATTTTTTTTCTAATATTAAAAAAAATCGAATTAATAATTAAGGAGCGATAAAAAATGGTAAAACGACTTGATGATATAACTTTTTCAAAAGGAAACCTCCAAGGTATACAAAAAGTTGTTGATATTCAACATGCTTGTTGTCCAAAAGGTTGTAGTTTGATGAATGATAAAGTAAAAATTCGCCAAATGGATTCAATTGAAGTCAAAGTAAAATTTAAAAATCAGGAAGGAACAATTTATCTTGATCCGGAATTTGGCAGTAATAAGCATTTCATGGATGTTGATATTCCTAAAGATGAAATTGTAGATCTCTTCTGCCCTCATTGTGGTATATCTTTAAAAGATGAAAATAAAACCTGTCAAACCTGTTCAGCGCCCATGTTCACACTGGAAATTCCGAACGAAGGAGTTATCTCAGCTTGTTTGCGTAAAGGATGTTTTGGACATGCTTTACAAATCGAAAGTTTGGATTCCATGCATTTGGAATTTGACGATGATTTTGTTCGCATTATTATGTGATTTATGATTTTTCAGGGAATCTGTGTTAAGTGGATTCCCTGATTTTTTTGCAATCATCAAATTTAGTGATGCAGTATTTTTAATTAATAATTTAATATAAGCAATTCAAAATAACTGTTTGATTCAGCCCATTTTATCAAGTACCAGCATTAGTTTTGTAGCATCTCTTATTAATAATCGAGCCTCCCAATAATTTTCCAATCTATGATATAATCATCATTTTAGTTCTAATATATTAGTAGCATGATGCTATATTCAAATCTAGATAAAATAGTTATTATAATAAAAATGATTTCCTTAATTTTTGCTTGTTACAATGTTTATGAAAGGATAAATTTATAAAAATGTTTAACAGGGGAAAAGGTGAATTTTTATGGAACTGTCAAAAGAAAAAATTGAACAATTAACTCAAAAATATCCTACTCCATTCTATTTGTATGATTTTGATGAAATTGCAAATAATGGTAAAACAATTATGCAGGCTTTTAGATCTGAATATTTTTCTACTGAAGTCTTTTTTGCCATGAAAGCCAACTGCCATCCTGCTATAGTAAAACTTCTGAGCCAGCAAAATCTTGGCATGGATTGTGTCAGTCCCGGAGAACTTGAGGTTGCTCTGAAATGTGGAGTTAAAAAAGAAAATATTCTTTATACCGGAAATTATGAGAGTATGACCGATTTGACAGCAGCCTATGAGGCTGGCATTAAGATAAATCTTGATGATATAAATTCCTTTTTCAGGCTAAAAAGAATAGGTGTACCGGAATTCATTAGTTTTAGGATCAATCCCGGAAAGGGCAGAGGCAAATATAAAAAAATTACTACCGGTGGAAGTTCGGCGAAATTTGGGATTCCTTTCGAAAAAGCCGGGAAAGCTTACAAAATTGCAAAAGATAGTGGTGTGAAGCGTTTTGGTGCCCACATGATGGTTGGATCAGGTATTTTGGATGAAAACCATTTTACAGAAATGTTGGAATTGTTTATGGATCAGTTAAAAACAATCAGCACCAGTGTTGGGATTACATTTGATTTTATTGATATGGGAGGTGGTTTAGGAATTCCATATCAGGAATCAGAAAAGAAACTTGATATCTATTCACTTGGGAAAAAAATTCAGGATATTTTTCAAAAAAAAGTAAAACAAAACAATCTTGGAAATCCGGCACTTGGTCTTGAACCTGGTCGATTTTTAGTCGGGAATGGTGGATACCTGGTAACTAAAGTATTGGGAATAAAGGAAAGTTATAAAAAATTTATCGGAGTCGATGCCGGTTTCAATACTTTGATAAGACCAGCGTTGTATGGAGCTACGCATAATATTTTTGTACCCGGGAAAGAAAACGAAGTTGAAAAGCAATTGGTAAATGTTTGTGGACAAATTTGTGAGAACAGTGATATATTTGGCGAAGATATTTCTCTTCCTATTGTAAAAGAAGGAGATTTTCTGGTGATTACACAAGCCGGAGCATATGGAAATGTTATGTCTATGCCTTATAATTTGAGATTACGTCCGGCAGAAGTGGCTATTCAGGAAGGAAAGGATTTTCAAATAACACGAGCCGAAAATATGCAGGATTACTGGCAAAGAATTATACTTTGATAAATTGCAATTATGATAAAATAATTTTAATTTCTTTACGAAATTTTTTACATAACCTTATATAAATATGGAAGAAAAAAATGTCGGAAAATAGAAAAAAGAGAATATTGAGTGGAATGAGACCTACAGGAAAAATGCACTTAGGTAACTATGTTGGGGCATTAGAGAATTGGGTGAAATTGCAAAATGAGTATGAAAATCTCCATTTAATTGCTGATTACCATGTATTAACTACAAAACTTGATACTAAGGAAATATTAACAAATACTATGGAAATGCTGATTGATTGGCTGGCAGTAGGTATTGATCCCGTTAAAAGTCCGGTATTTCGTCAAAGTAAAATTAAGGAACATTCTGAATTACATTTGATTTTTTCCATGCTGGTAACAACAGCCAGATTAGAAAGAAATCCAACTCTAAAAGAGCAGGTGAAGGATTTAAATATTGATTCATTGATTTATGGTCATCTTGGATATCCGGTTTTGCAGGCTGCTGATATCTTGATATATAAAGGTGAAATTGTGCCAGTTGGCGAAGATCAGGCTCCTCATGTGGAAATTACTCGAGAAATTGCACGAAAATTTAATACAACTTATGATGAGGTTTTCCCAATACCTAAGACCAAATTAACAAACTTTGCCAGGCTTCCAGGGTTAGATAGAAATAAAATGAGCAAATCCTTAGGGAATACTATTCTTATTTCTGATAATTCAGAAGATATTAGAAAAAAAATGATGAAAGCAATCACAGACCCTGAAAAAATTCGTAGAAATGATCCGGGGCGACCAGAAGTTTGTCTTGTAAATACATATCATAAAAAATTCAATGAAAATAAAATTGAAGAAATTAATAGCGGGTGTAAGAGTGGTGAATTAGGATGTGTTGACTGTAAAAAAATGTGCGCGACTGCTATTTCTGAGCAACTGGCTCCTTTTACAGAAAAACGACAATATTATTCTGATAACCGTGATGAAGTTATGGATATTTTATTAGATGGTGAAAAACGAGCCGCTAAAATAGCGAAAAGCACCATGGAACAAGTAAGAAAAGCAATGTCCCTGGGATAATGAAATTTTTACATGAGAAATTCAAATGAGTTATAAAGTTAAATTAGATATATTTGAGGGTCCTCTTGACCTTTTATTATTCTTTATAAAAAGGGATGAAATAAATATTTATGATATCCCAATCTCATATATTACCAAAGAATATCTGGAATATCTTGATGTTATGACCCAAATGAATCTGCATCTGGCCGGGGAGTTTGTAAATATCGCCTCTCTGTTGATCCGTATTAAAGTAAGAATGTTGTTACCATCTCAACAGGTTGAAGACTCTGAAGAGTTGGAGGATCCACGTACTGAGTTGGTTCAAATGTTAGTGGAATACAGAAAGTATAAAGAAGTAAGCAGTATTTTAAAAAAAATTGAAGATGATCAATTAAATCTTTATTATGTAACCGCAAAAACAGATAATGATGAAATCGATCCGGATATATTTTTGTCTGATATTGATTTATTGGATTTGGGATTGATTTTTAACAAACTCCTTAAAAATATTCCAAAACCAAGTTATTATAATATTCAAGATTCTAAAATAAATATTCCAACACAAATGCAATATTTAAAAAGCCTTTTTATCGAAAAAAAGAAAATTAAATTTTCGGAAATTTCCACTCATATTGAAGATAGAATTGAATTAATAGTCACATTTTTGGCGATTTTGGAAATGATAAAATCCAGATTTATTACTGTTAGCCAAAAGACAATATTTGGTGATTTTTGGTTGAATAAAAACAAAGAAGAGACGTTTAATGTTATCCAAAACTCATAAAATAGTAGAAGCCCTGCTATTTGCAGCTACAGAGCCTTTGACAATGGAGCAGGTTGAAGTATGCCTGGAAGTGGATGTGAATCTTAAAAATATTGTGCTGGACTTGAATTATTTTTATGATGAAGAGGAAATCCCAATAAAAATTCATCAAATTGCTGATGGCTTTATTTTAAAAACCAGGGAAGAATATGAGCCCTGGATCAAAAGGTTATACCAGGAAAAAGGAAATGTCAAGTTATCAAAATCAGCAATGGAAACCCTTGCAATTATTGCATATAAACAACCGGTGACCAAGCCTGAGATAGATGCTATCCGGGGAGTAAGTTCCTACATGAAAACTCTCCTGGAAAAAAACCTTATCGAGATGAAAGGCAGGCATGAAGGGCCTGGAAGACCACTACTGTATGGTACTACTTCATATTTTTTGGAATATTTTGGTTTGAACAGTATCAAAGATTTACCGAAAATGCAAGAAGTAGAAGAATTAATTAAAGAAAATGATAATGAAAACCCAACCGTCCCACAAGAACTCCCCTTCCAAGATTCGTCTGAATAAATTTCTTTCACTTTGTGGACTTGGCTCACGCCGGCATTGTGAAAAATTTATCATTGATGGACGAGTGAAAATCAATAATAATATAGTTACCGAACTTGCTACTTATGTTGATAGCAATGATAATATTTCTGTTAACGGGAAAATAATTAAACCCAAAAATTATATTTATATTTTGCTTAATAAGCCTAAAAGTGTCATTACTACATTAGATGATCCTCGTGGCAGAAAACATATTGGTGATCTTTTCCCGAACATCCCGTTTATTAAACCCGTTGGTCGACTTGATCGGAACACTACGGGAGTTTTACTATTGACCAATGATGGGGATTTGCATTATAGACTCACTCATCCAAAATATAGAATATCAAAGATTTATAGCGTTACTTTAGATCGAAAAATGTCTTTGAAACTAGTGAAAAAAATTAGTGATGGTGTAGAACTTGATGATGGAAAAATTGCTCGTGGTAAAATTCTTGAAATTAATAATAAACAATTTAAATCTAAAATCATTATTGAATTAAAAGAAGGGCTCAACCGGGAGATTCACAGAATGTTTTTAGCCCTTGGATATAATGTTTCCAAACTCGATCGTATTGAATATTGTGGTATAACTTATTCGGGATTAAAAAGGAATAGTTGGCGAAATTTGTCCTCGGAAGAAGTGGCGTTATTAAAAGATAAATGCGGGTTATAATTTTTATTTTCTTTTACTTGAAAAAACAGAATTAATCCAATAAGTTTATGCCTGATTTTTTGTTTAAGGGAGTTGATCTTGAGAAAAAATTTTAAAAAATATATCAGGCTTTTGGTCTTATGGACATATAATTTCGGATTTGTATAAGAATATCTCGATTATTTTGAATTTATTTAGTGTTTTTTTTAATTATTTAATATAAAAGAGGTTATATATGAAACGTAAAAATGTAGTTATTATAGGTGCAGCTGGTAGGGATTTTCACAATTTTAATACTTATTTCAGAAACAATGAAAATTATAATGTAGTTGCTTTTACAGCAGCTCAAATTCCTGATATTGACGGTCGGAAATATCCGACAGAATTAGCCGGAGAAAAATTATACCCACAGGGAATTCCAATTGTAGCAGAAAAAGAACTTCCTACTTTAATCAGAGAAAAAAATGTAGATGATTGTATTTTTTCTTATAGTGACGTTGCTTATTCTCATGTAATGGGGATGAGTGCAAAGGTAAATGCAGCCGGAGCAAATTTTAGATTACTTGGCCCACGAGATACAATGATCAAAAGTACAAAGCCAGTAATAGCAGTAGTTGCCACACGTACCGGTTGTGGAAAATCACAAACTTCACGCAAAGTTATTGAATATTTAATGGGACTTGGATTAAAGGTTGTGGCAATCCGTCATCCCATGCCTTATGGAAATTTAGTAGAGCAGACCGTACAGCGTTTTGCTACAATAGAAGACCTGGAAAAACATAATTGTACTGTAGAAGAAATGGAAGAATATGAACCCCATGTAGTTCGTGGCAATGTTATTTACGCAGGTGTTGATTATGAAAAAATTGTAAGAGCTGCAGAAAACGATCCTGATGGTTGTGATGTTATTCTTTGGGATGGTGGTAATAATGATTTTCCTTTTTATAAGCCAGATTTAACAATAACAGTTGCAGATCCCCATCGACCTGGTACAGAACTGAGTTATTATCCGGGGGAAGTAAATTTAAGAATTTCCGACGTAGTTATAATTAACAAAATGGATTCTGCTCATCCTGATGGTATTCAGACTGTTAGAGAAAGTATTGCCAAGGTTAATCCTGATGCTATAGTTATAGATGGAGCCTCTCCAATTAAAGTTGATGATCCCAGCGTAATTCGGAACAAAAAGGTCCTGGTTGTTGAAGATGGTCCGACTCTGACTCATGGAGAAATGAAAATTGGAGCCGGAACTGTAGCAGCTAGAAAATTTGGTGCAAAAGAATGTGTTGATCCCAGACCTTTTACTGTGGGAAGATTATCTGACACTTTTAAAACATATCCCCATATTGGAGTATTATTACCGGCAATGGGTTATGGTAAAGAGCAATTAAAAGATCTGGAAACTACAATCAATAATACTGAATGTGATTCTGTAATTATTGGAACCCCGATTGATTTAAACCGGATAATTAATATAAAAAAACCAAATACCAGAGTATTTTATGATCTTGAAGAGATTGGATTTCCAACCTTAAAAGAGATACTTGAAGATTTTATTAAGAAAAATAATCTTTAACATTTAATACATCATGTTGATTATGATGTATAATGAATAAAACTAATAGTAAATATGCTATAGAGGAAAAATTCTTCTATAGCATATTTCATTTTAATTTTGTATAATTAGATAATAGGGAAAAGTTATGTCAAAATATAAAACTGCAGTGTTGGCCTTAGGCGGTAATGCCATTTCTCCAAAAGGAGAAGAGGATACAATAAAAAATCAATTTCGGAATACACGGAAAACTTTAAAAGCAGTAATGAATATGGTAGAAAAGGATTATCATATTGCTATTACCCACGGTAATGGACCACAGGTTGGGAATGCTATGTTGAGAGTAGAATTAGCCAATAAAAAAGCTCCAATATTACCACTTGGAATTTGTGTTGCAGATACCGAAGGGGGCATGGGTTATATGATAGAACAGTCTCTTCAAAATTCATTGATTCAAAATCATATTGAACGTGATGTAATTACAATTGTAACTCAAATTACTGTTGATCAGAATGATCCTTCAATTAAAAATCCAACAAAATATATTGGTAGTTGGTATTCTGAGGATGAAATTCAACATCTGGTAGAAGAATATAACTGGCAGGTAAAAGAAGTACCGGGGAAAGGGTGGAGGAGAGTTGTGCCATCACCAATGCCTTTGAATATTATTAATAAGAAGTCAATTAAATATCTTGTAGAACTCGGAACAATTGTAATAACTGCCGGCGGTGGAGGAATTCCTGTTTTTATCATGGATGATGGAAAATTTGAGGGTTTAGATGCTGTAATTGATAAAGATTTGGCTTCCGCTGTATTAGCCCGAGATATTGGAGCCGAAGAATTATATATTTTAACTGAAGTGGACAAGGTATGTCTAAATTTTGGGAAGCCAAATCAGGAAGAAATAGATAGAATTAAATACAAAGATTTAGGAGAACTGTATAAAAAAGGACATTTTCCTCCGGGTTCAATGGGACCCAAAATTCAGGCGGCTATAAAATTTTTAGAATGGGGTGGAAAGTCTGTTGTAATTACTTCTCTTGAAAATGCAAAAACCTCACTTGATAGTGGAGTTGGAACGATAATTTTACCTTAATTTTATAATTTATTTTGGAATGTAAGTTGTTTTTATTGGAATTTGAGATCTACTAAATAAAGGAGATGAAATGCAATACACATTAGCAATCTTGAAACCTGACTGTGTAGAAAGAAAACTAACCGGAAAAATTATTGACTTTATTGAATCACACGATTTTGAAGTATTTCGTTTAAGAAAATTACAGCTTACAAAAAAGGAAGCTCAAGCTTTTTATTCCATGCATAAAGGCAGAGATTTTTATGAACCACTTATTGAATTTATGACTTCCGGCCCTTGCTTACCAATTATTTTAAAAAAAGATAATGCTGTAGATGCTTTCAGGGAAGTGCTTGGAGCAACAGACCTGAATAAAGCGGCCGATGGCACAATCAGAAAACTATATGCTGAAACAATCCGCCGTAATGTTGTACACGGTTCCGATTCCGATGAAAATGCTAAAAAAGAGATTGCTTTTTTCTTTCCAACGATGAATATTTTAGTGTAACTATAAACGAGGGGTATTATGAAAAAAATAAGTTTAATAACAGTCTTATGTCTAATTGTATTAGTAAGTTGTGCAAAAAAGAATATTTTTGATGGATTAGTCGGGAATCCCAGGCATCTCAGTCCTGAAACTTTGATCTCTGAATCTGAGGATACAGTTGGTTGTTCTTATAAATGGACATTTCTTGATAAACCGGAAGCAAGTAAAGTAGATGTATTAAAATTTCAACCTAACAGCACTTCTTTTTATGTTTGGTTTGTTCCTGATGTTGAGGGAGAATATTTGGTAGAATGCTCAGTAATAGGTCCTGATGATAAAGAGAAAGAAAAATTTAGATTTAATTGTGTGATTTCTGAGGACACAACACAGACAAAAGAACAAATTCCTGAAGTTTCAAGTCTGGAAGAAGATAGGGAAGAAGAAATACCGGAAGATATTCCGGGACCTGTTTATGATGAGGATGAAAAAGAGAATAAAGTCATTTCTAAACAACCAGAACCACGGAAACCAGTTGTTGTCATTCCTAAAAAACCTAATAAATCAACAAAGGGAAAAAGCATTCCAAAACTTAAAGGCAAGTATACTATCCAACTATCTTCCTGGAAAGAATATAGCAAGGCCGAAAAAGCCCTGGCTAAACTAAACCATCTTGATTTGGATGCTTATATTCAAAAAGCTTATTTTAAAGAATCAAATGAAACCTGGTATAGGGTACGAAGCGGATCTTTTGATTCTTTTGATGAAGCAAAAATTGAAATGAAAAGACTGAAAAGAAAATTACCAAAAGAAGAAATTTGGATTGATTCTGTCAGAAAGGATTAATTTATGGGTATTAAATATTTTGATGTTAGAGATATATTTAGAACACCACGTCTTGCTTTAAGTGGAAAAAAAATTCTTACTCACTTAGCCGGACTTGGTTTGGGATATGGAATATATTCTATATTGACATATTTAGCGATGATTATAAATGGTCAGGTACTATCTGATATTTGGCACTCACATCATTTTTTCCCATCATTATTTATGGTTGATTTGCCAGTTGCATGGTATGCCTGGTTAATATCGGGTTTTGGGATTTTTTGTTGGGCTGTCATCTATTTATTATGCTCACTCGCAGTTTCGCGGATTACTTATAAACAACTTAAAGGTGATACCTTCTTTTCTATAGGAGATGGGTTAAACTATATTAAAAAACATGGTATATCTGTAATAATGAGTCCCGTAGGAATTTTATTAATTATAATATTTTTTCTAATATTAGCACTTATCGTCGGGTTTTTGTCAAAATGGCCTGGGCTTGATATTATTTTTCTTGGATTGCCTTATTTAATTTATTTTTTTATCGCAATTTTTTTAGTTTATTCAGCATTTGTATTTCTCTTTTCCATAATAATATCCCCTTCAATTGTGGCAAGTTCAGAAGATGATACTTTAGAAACAATATTCCAGTCTTATTCTACCTTATGGGCACAGCCCTGGAGGTTTTTACTATACGAAGTAATAGTAGCCGGTTTGACCATAATAGCTGTATTCATTTATGGACATATTATGCTTATAAGTTATAATTGTATGAATTGGGTGCTGGGTTGTAAATATCTAATGGGAGATAAAATATTTACTCTGACGCAAAGTAGTAGTAAATATATTTTTGGAGTAAAATCGTCTATTACTTATTATATTAGTGAATTTTTTAATATATATACCAATTCTTCTGTTGGAATTGATAACCAGGTAAATTTATCCGGTACAGAAATAGTTACTTCAGTATTACTTGGGGCTGCACTTTTTATTATTTCAGGAACAGTTATTGCCTATTTATTTTCAAATTTTAGTGTAGGTAATACAATTATTTATATTGTGTTAAAAAAGAAGAAAGATGAGCAAAATTTACTGGATAGGATTGATGAAGATGAGGAGGAAAAAAACTCTGATGATATCGAGACTGATCCAGAAATAAATACAGAAAGTGTATAAAAGTTTTTGTTATATAAATAATATTTTATTCACGCATGTGTTTAATTTATAATCTATTGAATAGTTATTTTGGATAATTATTTATTTTAGTAATTAAAATCCTTGATTATACTTAATTATAAATATAAATTTCGACGCTATTATGAAGATACGATTAAATTCATTAAAAGAGGGTTTTCAAACCCTTCAAAGTTCTCTGGCAATAGAAAGTATAAAGATTGAAGATATAGTGTTTTCAAGACCTTTAGATTTGATTTTAAAAATTAATAAAGGTGCATCTGAGATTGATATAAAGGGAACGGTTTCAGCATTTTTGGAAAAAGAATGTGATCGTTGTTTAGAAATATTTGAAAAAGAATTTCAAGCAGATTTTGAATTGTTGTTAAGTACTTCTGTTTCCGGTCAACAATATGATACCGGGGATGTTATCAGTATTACTTCTGATATGAGTGAGATAGATATTTATCCATTTGTTAAGGAAGCAATAGTTTTAAATTTGCCAATGAAAGTTATTTGCAAAGATGATTGTAAAGGTTTATGTGAGCATTGTGGTACGAATCTGAACAAAGAATCATGCAAATGTAAAGAAAATGAAATTGATCCAAGGTGGAAAACTTTGGAAAATTTTACAGAAGATTAATAAAGTGGAGGTATAAAATTGGCCTTACCTAAAAGGAAAAAATCAAAGTCAAGAAGAGATAAAGGAAGAACTCATTGGAAATTAACTGCTCCTACAGTAGTGAAATGCCCCCAATGTGACGAACCAAAACTTCCTCATCGGGCCTGTCCAAGTTGTGGATTTTACAAAGGCAGAGCAGTAATATCTGCTAAAGCATAAATTTTTTGACTCTAACAGTTTGTTTTTATAAATAAAGGAGAAAATTTTCTCCTTTATTTATAATTTATTATTTGTATTTAAAACTTTTTTATTACATTTTTGAGGGATTTTAAAAAGGAATAAAAATATATGTTAAAAATTAATACTAAAATTACAGCTATCGGACGATATATTCCGGAAAAAGTGTTAGCAAATTCTGACTTGGAAAAAATGGTTGATACTTCAGATGAATGGATCAAATCCAGGACAGGCATTGAAGAACGACATATTGCTTCAGAATCACAGGCGTCCTCGGATCTTGGGATCAATGCTTTTCAAGATTTACAAAACCGTTATGATATTAACCCGTTAGACATTGATTTGATTATTGTAGCAACTATTACGCCTGATATGGCTTTCCCTTCTACTAGTGCGATAATACAGGAAGGAATTGGGGCGAAAAATGCTGCTGCTTTTGATATTAACGCGGCATGTTCAGGATTTATTTATGGCCTGGAAACAGGACAGTGCTACATTAGTTCAGGCAAGTATAAAAAAGTTTTACTCGTTTGTCCTGAAAAAATGAGTTCTATAACTGATTATACAGATCGCAATACCTGTGTACTTTTTGGAGATGCAGCCGGTGCGGTGCTTTTAGAACCTGCTGATGAAGATGATGATTGTATTGTAATGGATTCCATGATTAAAACCGATGGTATTGGCAAAGAATTTCTCTATATGCTTGCCGGCGGTAGTCGTAATCCTGCAACTCACGAAACAGTTGAAAAAAGAATGCACTTTATCCGACAGGAAGGAAGAAGTGTTTATAAATTTGCTGTTAATAATATGTCTGATTCAAGCCTGGAAATTGTTACCAGGAATGGTTTGAAAGGTAGTGATATTAAGCTTTTAATTCCTCACCAGGCTAACAAAAGAATAATTGATACAGTCGCTAATAAATTGAAATTACAAGATGAACAGGTGCTTGTAAATATTAACAAATATGGTAATACTACTGCTGCTACTATTCCGCTTGGAATGGTTGAAGCACTTGATAATAAAAGAATTAAGCGCGGTGATTATATTGTTATAACTGCTTTCGGTGCCGGATTTACATGGGGTGCATCTCTTATAAAGTGGGGTATTTAAAATGGCAAAAACCGCATTCGTTTTTCCGGGACAGGCATCACAATATGTCGGAATGGGCCTGGATGTTTATAATAAGAGTAAAATAGTATCAAATATTTATGATTATGCAGAAAAATTATTCGATTTTTCTTTGAAGAATATATCTTTTTATGGTCCAATAACCGAATTGACCAAAACTAATATAACTCAACCTGCAATTTTTACTAACTCAATTGCGATTTTTGAAGAACTTAAAGATAGGGGCTTTAAGCCTGATGTTGTTGCCGGACACAGTCTTGGCGAATATTCTGCTTTAGTTGCTTCCGAAGTGCTAACCTTTGAAGAAGGCATTGAACTTGTTAAAGTACGTTCGGAACAGATGCAATATGCTGCCGAAAATTCAGAAGGATCAATGGCTGCCATTGTTGGTATGGATTATGACAGGATTTCTAAAGTTTTAGCCGAAAAAATAAGTGGTACTGGTATTTGTACAATCGCAAATCACAATTCACCAACACAAATTGTAATAAGTGGGCAAATTCATGCTGTACAATCTGCTATGTTGGAATTAAAAAATGCCGGAGCCAAAAGAGCAATAGAATTAACAGTTGGAGGTGCTTTTCATTCTCCATTAATGGAAAAAGCACGGGAAAAATTGAAAAAAACTTTGGATAATTTAAATTTTAAAAAAGCCCTTTACCCTATTTATTCCAATGTTACCGGAATGGCTACTTCTGATCCGGAAATTATTAGAAAAAACTTATATTTACAATTAACTTCACCTGTCCTATGGGTTGATACAATTATGAATATGATTAAAGAAGATGATGTAAATAAATTTGTTGAGATTGGCCCCGGAAAAGTATTATGTGGATTAATCCGACGCATTGAAAAATCAGTTGAAATTCAAGGGGTATCTGACTATGAAGACCTGGAGAATTATTCATGAATATAGATTTTAGTAAAAAAGTTGTAATAGTAACAGGTTCCGGAAGGGGAATTGGTCGAAAAATTGCGGAGACGTTTGCTCAAAGTGGAGCATCAGTGGTTCTGTCAGATTACAGTGAAGAGGCATTAATTGAAGTAAAAGAATATTTTTCTTCAAAATCCTATTCATTCGAGGCAATTGCCTGTAACATCACAAAAAATAATGAAGTAAAAAATCTGATAGAAGAAACTATTAATAAATACGGTAAAATTGATGTCTTAGTCAATAATGCCGGAATTACACGAGATAATTTGCTAATCAGGATGAAAGATGAACAATGGGATGCTGTCATAGAAACTAATCTAAAAGGTGTATTTCTGGCAACCAGATCAATTGCAAAATTTTTCATGAAACAACGTTATGGTAAAATTATTAATATTACTTCAGTGGTTGGAATTACCGGCAATGCAGGTCAATCAAATTATTCTGCCAGCAAAGCTGGTTTAATCGGATTTTCTAAATCGGTAGCAAAAGAATTAGCAGGACGTAATGTTACAGTTAACTTAATTGCACCTGGATTTATTAATACAGAAATGACATCAGTTCTGTCAGATAAAGTAAAAGAAGAATTTAACAAAAATATTCCATTGAAACGTATGGGGGAACCGGAAGATATCGCCAATACTGCATTATTTTTAGCATCTCCAATGGCAGATTATATAACGGGTCAAATTATAAACGTTGACGGTGGAATGGTGATGTAATTAAATAAACGGAGGATAAAATGGACAAGTTTGAAAAAATTCAAGAAATCGTAGCAGAAAAATTAGGTATTGAAAAAGCAAAAGTTACAATGGAAGCATCATTTATCGATGATCTTGGGGCTGATTCTTTGGATACTGTAGAATTAATTATGAAGATGGAAGAAGATTTTGATATTGAAATTCCTGACGATGAAGCAGAAAAACTGAGAACAGTTGGTGATGTAGTAAAATATTTGGATGCGTAATTAAATAAAGATAAAAACATGAAAAAAAGAGTCGTTATTACCGGTTTGGGAGTTATTTCTCCAGTAGGAAATGATATCAATACTTTTTGGAATAGTCTTCTTGAAGGCAAGAGTGGAGTTAAAAAGATTGAATCTTTTGATACTGAGCAATTTAATGTAAAAATTGCGGCTGAAATCAAGGATTTTGATCCTGATAAGTATTTTGATCCGAGAGAAAGCCGTCGTATGGACCGTTTTACTCAATTTGGATTCGGAGCAGCGATTCAGGCTCTTGACGATTCGAAATTGATGGATTCTGATTTTGCACCTGAAAGAGTAGGAGTTATAACAGGTTCAGGAATAGGTGGTATTCAAACTCTAGAGGCCCAACACAGTTTATTACTAAAGAAAAAACCTCGCTTTGTGAGTCCTTTCTTTATTCCTATGCTGATTCCGGATATTGTACCTGGGTATATTTCAATAAAATATGGTTTTCAGGGACCTAATTATTCTGTAACATCAGCGTGTGCAACAGGCTCACATTCAATTGGTATCGCTTATAGACATATAATGGCTGGAGATGCCGAGGTCATTGTAACCGGAGGTTCAGAAGCCTCGATTACTCCTTTAGCATTGGCCGGTTTTTCTAATATGAAGGCTTTGTCAAAAAGAAATGACGAACCTGAAAAAGCAAGTCGACCTTTTGATAAAGAGCGAGACGGCTTTGTAATGGGAGAAGGCTCGGGAATCATAGTATTGGAAGAACTTGAACATGCCAGGAAACGTGGAGCCAAAATTTATGGTGAAATGGTTGGCTATGGTTTTTCCGGTGACGCACATCATATTACTGCACCTCATTCCGAAGGAAAAGGAGCAGCATTAGCTATGGAAGCTGCTATAAAGATGTCTGGAATGTCCAAACAAGATTTCGGATATATAAATGCTCATGGTACCTCGACTCCTTTGAATGATAAATTTGAAACAAAGGCTATTAAGAAAGTTTTTGGAGAACAGGCAAAGGATCTTAGTATAAGTTCTACAAAATCAATGACAGGCCATCTCTTAGGAGCTGCCGGTGGAGTTGAATTTATTGCTTTGACTTTATCTTTGAAAAATCAAATAATTCCACCTACTATTAATTATGAATTTCCTGATCCTGAATGCGATTTAGATATCACACCTAATATTGCACAAGAAGTGGATGTTTTAGCCGGACTAAGTAGTAATTTTGGTTTCGGCGGTCATAATGCAGTTATTGCTGTAAAAAAATATAAATCATGACCTAATTGTGTTTTCAAAACTAAGAAAAATATTTTTAAGAAGAAATACCCCATCTGAAATTGAGATTCATATGGGGTATATTTTTAAAGATAAAGATTTGTTGAAAATCGCATTGACCCATCGTTCAATGGTGGATGAAAACCACCGATCTTACGAAAGGTTAGAATTTTTAGGTGACTCTATACTGGATTTGATAGTTTCGGAGTATTTATATTTAAAATTGCCAAAAGAGAGTGAGGGTAGTCTTACCCTGCACAGAACAGTTCTTGTAAATGCAGATTATCTGCTTGAAGTTGCTGCAAAACTAATGCTGAACAAATATTGTATTGTTGAAAAAGGTATTAATCTTAATAACCCCTCAACAAGTAAAAAACTACTTTCCAGTGTAGTGGAATCGTTAATTGGAGCTATTTATTTAGATTCCGGATTAAAATCTGCAGAACATTTTGTAAATCGATGGATAATAAAAAGCGCTCAGAGAAAAGAATTGATTTCTGATTTTAATCATAAGGGAAGACTTTTTGAAATTTGCCAGAAGAAAAAAATGAGTTTACCTGATTTCCGTATCCAAAATGTTGTCGGCCCCGAACATCAAAAATATTATAAAATTTCAGTATTTATTGGAAATCAAAAATTTGGAACAGGCTCTGGAAAAACAAAAAGAGAAGCTGAGCAGGAAGCGGCCAGACAAACTATCGAAAACAATTCTCAATTTAACATTAATTAATATTTTTATTATCCTCAAAATCACTTATTTGATCCCGTAATTTTGCGGCTTCTTCATAATTTTCTTCATCTATAGCATTTTGTAATTTTTCCTGAAGTTGGAAAAGACGGTATAAGGTATCCTTTTCCTTTGATTCTTTTATTTCTTTATTCGAATTAGTATTTACTGGTTTAGTTATAAAATCAGGGATAATCTGGCTGGCAGCCTTCATTACTTTTTCAGTTACAAAGATATCACATTTCATTCTTAAAGCAATTGCAATGGCATCACTTGGCCGAGAATCAATTTGATTTAAAACATCAGAATCTTTTTTATAATAAAAAATGTTTGCGAAAAAAGTTCCATCAATTAAATCGCTAATTACTATTTTGGTGAGTTTGATTTTTTCTTTAAGCAAGAAATTTGTAAAAAGATCATGTGTTATTGGGCGTGGCATTTTAATTTTTTCAACTGCCAGAGCAATGGCCTGGGCTTCGAAGACGCCTACAATTATTGGTAATTTCTTTTCACTATCTATCTCTTTTAAAATAACAGCATAGCCTTTACTCGGCGGATAATACATCAATTTTTCAATTATTACTTTTTTTTCGGTTTGTTTAAACACTTATGATCCTGTTTTTGTTAAAATAAATATTTTGAACTATTATAAATACCTTTTAATATGGAATAATTTTCAAAAGCACTTGAGGATTTTAATATTTTATTTTTATATTGCTCAACTTTGTTAATCTCAATAGTACTAATAATACTATTGATTTGTTCTAATGAACCTGAATTAATACTAATAGACCTAATGCCAATTGCGATCAATCCAATTAAAGCATAAGGATCAGATGACATTTCTCCACAAACACTCACAGGAAGATTATGTTTCTTACCCGCTTCTATAACCTTTAAAATAGAACTGTACATTGTTGGATGATAATGATTTTTAGCATTGTATTGATCCCGTTTTGATCCGAATAGATATAATGCCAGGTCATTTGTTCCAATACTAAAAAAATCAACTTCTGTGGCAATTTCATCGAGAATATTTAAAATTTCCTTAGTCTCCACCATTACTCCAAAATTTATTTTGTCGGAAAATGGTTTTTTCTCGGATTTTAACTCTGCTTTTGCTTCATTCAGGATTTTTTTACTGTCACGAATTTCTTTCAGGGTTGATACCATTGGGATCATAATTTTTACTTCACTTGTTGTGGTGTTAGCTCTTAATATTGCTTTGAATTGATTTTTCAAGATGGTTGGATTTTCAAGGCAAAATTGAATTCCACCCCATTCTTCGAAAACCTGGTCCTGGTGGAACATTTCCATATCTAACATTGTAATAAATTTATCTCTACCAAAATCAAAAGTACGGAAAATAACCGATTTTCCCTTTAAATGTTCCACGATTTGTTTATACACTCGATATTGTTCATCTTCCGAAGGTATTGCATTTCGTTCTATACACAGAAATTCTGACCGGAAAAGACCTACACCGGAATAATAGTGTAAATTCATACTTTCAATTTCAGACAGGAAACTACCATTTACGAAAATTTTAAACTCAGTTCCGTCTTTTGTTGCTGATACCTTTTTTATTTGAATGCGAGTTTCATTTTGAATAGATTTTTTATAATATTCTTCTTCATCATCGTTATAATCAATTACAACTTTTTCTTCGTATGAATCAATGATTGCCTTATCGGCTTTGATAAGTTGATGAAACTCTATAATATTAGAGAGATAGGGTATTTTTAATGTCCTTGCCAGAATGCCGGTATGAGAATCAACACCGCCAATTTTGGTAATTAATCCCAACACCATTTTTTTATTCATGTGCAGAAAATCAGATGGAGTAATTCGTTCACATATTACTATTGATGGTTTGGTTATTTCCGGGGCTGAATAATTTTTGTCTGACGATAGATGATGGATTATTCTTTTTTTTACATCCAGTAGATCAACGTCTCTTTCCTGTAGATATTCACTAGATGCGTCTGCCATTATTTTTTCAAAACCGGACATAACTTCATAATATGCCCATAATACATTTTTTAACTCTTTTGTAACAATATCTTTTACACTCTGAATAACAATTTCATCTTTCATGGCCATAATTTGGGCGTCAATCATGCTGGCATGTTCATTATCGAGATGGTAGGTGACAAGTTCCCTAATTTGAGTTAATTCGTCTATAGATTTTGAAATTGCCAATTCTAAACGAAAGATTTCAGAATTAATCTGGTGTTTTTTAATTTTTATTTTGGAAATTTGAAAACTATCTCGGTGAAAATGAAAAATCGGTCCGATTGCGATACCTGGAGAAATTTTTACACCTTTAATAATTTTCATTAAAACTCATTTCCCGTATATTAAATCAAACATAATAGAAAAAGAATGTTCTATATTAAAAGATACAAAAAAAAAATAAGAAAACAGAATTTTTATAGTTATTCAGTGCCAAATTTATTATTTACCAACTCAATTAATTCTTCTAAAGCTTCTTTTTCATCGCTACCATCAGTCTCAATCTCGATTTCTGCTCCGGGCTCAATAGCCAGGACTAACAGACCGAGAATACTTTTTGCGTTTACTCTTTTCCCCTGATATGTAATAAAAATTTCAGAATCAAATTGACCGGCCAGAGTTACAAATGCTGTAGCAGGGCGGGTGTGAATTCCGTGTTCGTTTAATACAACGACTTTTTCTTTAACCATTTATGATTTTCGCCTTGAAATAATTGTTATTAGATTAGTTAGTTCATCTTGTATCTTTTGTGGAAAAATTTTAATTCGCTTATTTACATTTTTAAAAAGATTTTGCACTAGCCTTTCAGATTCTTCTATGCAGCCATTTTTATTAAATTCATTATGTATAATTTCTCTGTTATTTGTATTTTCTTTAAGAAATTGTAGAAAAAATTCTCTTTTCCCGGGAGCAATTTTTTCTAAAGCAGATATAAGGGGGTAAGTTTTTTTCCCTAAAGCAAAATCACTACCCAGGCTTTTCCCCATTTTTTCTTCATTCGAGGTTATTTCCAGCAGATCATCTTGTATTTGAAACGCCAGACCTAATTCCATTCCAAAATTATACATTTCATCAACAGTATTCGGATCACAATTTGATATCAATGCTCCTAACTGAGACGAAAGGGCTAAAAGATTACCTGTTTTTTTTCCCACCATTTTCAGATATTGCCCGGAGGAAATAAACTTTTCCTTCGCAAATTGCATATCCTGGGCTTGCCCCTCACATATTTCCAGCATTGTTGTGCTAAAGGCTAATCCTATTTTTTTTATTTCAGAGGATTCGACTTTCATCAGAGTTTGAAAAGCCAGGGCCATCAAAGCGTCACCTGATAAAATTGCTGTGCTTTTATCCCATTTTACATGAACAGTTGGTTTGCCTCTTCTTAAACTGTCACTATCCATAATATCATCATGGACAAGGGTAAAAGTGTGTAAAATTTCAACAGCCAGGGCAGCATTCATTAATTGTTTATAATTACCTTCAAATGCTTTTCCAATCACCAAAAGCATAATTGGACGCAAACGTTTTCCCGGTGAATCCAAACTGTATCTCATTGGTTGGTATAATTCGACAGGATGATCAGACAGGGAAAGATTTTTTAAATTGTAATCTATTTCTGTCTTAAAATTATTTATTTTTTTTAAAAATTCTTCCATTTATCAGGTAATTTTAATTTCACCAAATTCTTTTAGTTTATTTAAAACCAGATTTTTGATCTCTTCCAGTCTTTCTTCGGATTTGGCTTCAAAACGAGTCACTATTACTGGTTGGGTATTTGAGGCTCTTACTAATCCCCAGCCATCACCGAATTTAATTCTTACACCATCAACATCGATACAGTCATAATTTTCTTTGAAATAATAGGAAGATTTCTCTGCGATTTCAAATTTGATTTTGTCGTCTGGGCAATCAAGTCGCATTTCGGGAGTTGAATAGTAATGAGGTATTTCTTTGATCATTTCAGAGAGTTTTTTGTCCGAGCGGGAAATCATTTGGGCAAATCTGGCTGCATCATATACAGCATCATCAAAGCCGAAAAAATCATCGGCAAAACAAATATGTCCACTCATTTCACCAGCAAAGGGTACATCTAATTCTTTCATTTTCTCTTTTATTAAAGAATGCCCGGTTTTCCACATCAAAGGTTTGCCCCCTTTTTTTATGATCATATCTTCAAGTGCCTGGGAACATTTTACATCAAATACGACTGTATCTCCTTTTTTTATGACTTCATCAAGGAAAAGTGCCATAAGCTTGTCAGCCCAAATAATTTCACCGGTATTATCAACAACTCCAATTCGGTCAGCGTCACCATCAAAAGCAACTCCAAAATCATAGTCACCGCTTTTAACCTCTTCGATTAAACTATGAATATACTCTTTTACAGTTGGGTCAGGATGATGATTTGGAAAAGTGCCATCGATATCTGTGAATAATTCTTTAACTTCACAACCTATTCTTTGGAAAATTTCCGGTGCAGTGAGACATCCGGCGGCGTTTCCACAATCCATAACAATTTTAACAGGGCGTTCTAGTTTAATTTTTGATACAATCAAATCAATATATTCTTTTAAAATAGATTTTTCAGTTAGTTTACCTTCACCGCTTATAAAATTTTTCATCTCTATTAATCTTCGGATATATTGAATATCTTCCCCAAAGACCGAACCCTGTTTATAATTCAATTTAAATCCATTCATGTTTGATGGATTGTGACTGCCGGTAATTTGTGCAGATCCATCAATTGGCAAAGTATACATACTATAATAATTTACCGGGGTAGGTAGAATACCAATATCAATTACATCAATTCCTGTTGATAATACACCCTTAATAAATTGTTTTTTTAAATTAGGAGTTGAGAGTCGGACATCTCCACTAACTGTGATAATCTTTGCTTCTTTTTCTCTTAAAAAAGTCCCAAAACTTTTGCCTAATAAAACAACATCCTCATCTGGGAAGTCGTCTTTTACTACTCCTCTAATATCATATTCTCTAAAAATATATGGATTCATTTTTTTTCTCCTTATTATTTCAAATAATTAAATTGCCTGATAATTTACATAACTTTTCATTTGAGGGAAACATTAATCCTAATTCTTTTTTGTAACACATTATTAATTCCGAAAAAAGGAAAGGAAGTACAATAAAAATTATTCTATAAATGTTAAATATCTTATTGAATATAATAATCATTTATTTAATCTTCCACTTTATTGAAAAAATATTTTTATTATTTTTGTCTTCAAGATTTGTGGAAATATTTGAACAATTTTTTCTGTGATGATAATCAAATCTTTATTCAACTTCTTGTAAATTAGTTTGGTAGAACTTATCTTTAACTTGAAAAAAGGTATTGTAAAAAGTTTATGAAAGAACATGCAATCTAAATTAATAATTGAACTCCGTAACCTTTTGACTGGCTTGATCTTGATCTATCCCGAGGGCTCCGCTCAAGTCAGTCAAAAGGGGGGAGAGAGAAAAATGGATAAAATGTACTCTTTGATATTAATTTCACAACCCCCTTGTTTTGGAGGGGACACGATAGGACAACTGGTTATTTACTAACATTTTGATAATTTAAAGTTATGACGAAAATCAAACCAGTTCTCCCTTGAAAGGGAGATGGCAGAGGGTGTGAAATTAATGTTTAAACTAAAAACTTTTTACAATACTTGAAAAAATAATGGGAGAGAAATAGGAATATTTATAGTCCGATCTTTGACCGAAATAATCTCATGCCGTTACCATAGAGTTTTATATAAATAGAAATTATTCTGATGTCATAAAAAGGAGTTTTGTTGAAAAAAATATTATCTAAAATATTTATTATAATTCTGATCTCTATAAATATTTATTCCCAAGATCATAGGGACTGGACTTATAATCTGAATATTTATGAAGTAAATGTTCGACAATATACAGAGGCGGGAACATTTGCTGCTTTTGAGAATCACTTAGAACGTTTAGATGAAATGGGAGTTGGTATTCTCTGGTTTATGCCAATTCATCCAATCGGTATCCAAAATCGTTTGGGAAATCTGGGTAGTTATTATTCGGTCAAAGATTATCTTGATGTTAACCCGGAATTTGGATCTCTGGACGATTTTAATGCACTGGTAGATCATGCCCATGAATTAGGGATGTATGTAATCATTGATTGGGTTGCCAACCATACAGCCTGGGATAATCAACTTACAATAACCCATCCTGATTGGTATACTAAAGATATTTATGGGAATTTTGTACCTCCTCCGGGTACAAATTGGTCAGATGTCATTGATCTGGATTATAGTAAACAGGAATTACGTGATTATATGTTGAATGCCATGAAATTTTGGATTGATGAATCAAAAATTGATGGATTTCGATGTGATGCAGCAAGTATGGTACCTGTTGATTTTTGGGAAACCTGTAACGCTGATTTAAAGAATTATAAACCTGATATTTTTCTGCTGGCAGAAGGAGATGACCGACAATATCAGGATATTGGTTTTGATATGTCTTATGCCTGGGGATTACATGGCTTTGGAAGTGGTGTTTTAAGAAATATTGTTAATGGATCAGCTAATGCAAATGATCTAAAGGATTTTATTATTGATGAGGAAAATGATTATTCCAATCAGCATTATCGTATGTATTTTACATCTAATCATGATGAAAATTCCTGGCATGGAACTGTGTTTGAGCAATTCGGAGATGCTGCGGAAATATTTGCGGTTTTGACTTCTACTTTGGATGGAATGCCATTGATTTACAGTGGACAGGAAGCCGGATTGAATAAAAGGCTTAAGTTTTTTGATAAGGATCAGATTATTTGGAATGAGCATCCTTTTTTCGAAATTTATTCGACATTAAGTCATTTGAAAAAGAATAATAAGGCTTTGTGGAACGGTGATTTGGGAGGTGAATTTCAACGGGTTATAACATCTGATAATGATAATGTTTTTGCTTTTATAAGAGAAAAAGATAATGAAAAAATATTTGTAGTTTTAAACCTTTCTGCAACTGAAAGATCTCCAGTTTTATTTAGTGCTCTGGGAGCAGGACACTATAAAGATGTTTTTACTAATGATACAATTACATACAAAGTTGGTTCAAATATTTTTTTACCTGCCTGGAATTATAAAGTTTATCGAAGTAAGGATGATAATACAGAGATTAGGAAAGAAGCAAAATTAATTAAAGAGTTTGTATTAAAACAAAATTATCCTAATCCTTTTAATCCTAAGACAACAATTGAATACGAAATTTCCAGACCTGCTTTTGTTAATTTGGCAATTTATGATTTTACAGGTCGGGAAGTGAAAACATTGATAAACAGGAAAA
>JAOZSR010000095.1 GCA_029939575.1 Fidelibacterota bacterium | reverse complement strand
ACTTGCATGTGTTAAGCACGCCGCCAGCGTTCATCCTGAGCCAGGATCAAACTCTTCGTTGTATATTTTTAAATAGTATCTATTTCGAGGTCTTTCGACCTTACATTTACGTACGCTTACATCTTTATCTCCATGTCAAAAAGCATTTATTTTTAGCATCACTTTAGTTCTGCTTAAAATGTTATTTCAATTTTTACTTTTCGTTTCAAACAACGGGCGAAAATATAATTCCTTTTTTTTTTCTGTGCAAGAGTTTTTTTATTTTTTTAAACTCTTTTTTTTCGCCTCTTTTCTCTCTTTTATTGTCATTCTCAAACAGCCTGATAGATTAGGGAATTTTATTTTTAAAGGCAAGCTTTATTTACTATTTTTCTAATAAAAATTCAAAGAATTATCAACTAATAAATCTTAACGGATTGTTAAAACAGCCACTTCTTAAGATGAAAAATATTATACAAATTTCTATCTTCTATTATACTATCATATAAACTTTTATTATATTGCGGCCTTAACATTATAGTATTTATGAAATTATACGTAAAATATGAAAAAGCCGCCATGTTTACAACATACGAAAAAACCCGGGCGTCTCCTTTTACCAAATACCCAACCCTGACTAATGATACAAAACCTGTACAAGTTCCTACTCCACCCAAATAATCTCTATCCAATATTCTATCAGCTCCTGGAATAAGCCCATAAACTATCCCCATAATGGTAGTGAGAGGTTTTTTATCCTTGTTTTTTATGTCTGCAAATATATATTTATATTCACTAAAATGCTCATTCAATATTAATGAATCTGCCCTGGCATAGTCCTGTCTTTGTATCAATGAATAAGCCTTGATTAATATAAATTCTTCCTCATTATTTTCCTGACAATATTGATAACAATTATAAAGCCTGCTTTGATCTAAGAGATAGAGGGCGTATCTGATTCTAAATTCTTTACTTTCATTAAGGCCGGGTGCTGTTTTGATAGCCTTCTTTATATATTCCTCAGCCAAATCAAATCTTCCACTAATCCAATAAACAGAAAATATTTTGGCGAGAACAACAGGTTCTAAGGAATCTCCCGAAAATCTATAGAGAAATTCATAATACTGAACAATCGCATTATTCCATTCACCCAGATTTGCATAGTAGTCGCCGGATTGAATAATATTTTCCTTAATATCTTTACCACTAAACATTAAACTCTGACTAAAAAGAATAGAACAAAATAGGAATAGTACTAATATATACTTTAAAAATTGTCTGATAAGACTCTCTATTTATTTTACCAACAACATTTTTTTAACAGTATGAAAATTACCTGCCCTCATACTATATATATAGACACCACTTGGCATTTCCAGGCCTTTATCTGATCTCCCATTCCAAAAAACCGTATAGTGTCCTGCAGGCTGAATACTTTTAATTAGGGTTTTTACCTTATGTCCTTTTAAATCAAACAGCACTATCTCAATATCTGTCTGCTCTGGTGTTTCATAGGCAATCGTTGTTGTCGGATTAAAAGGATTCGGAAAATTTTGATGCAAGGCAAATACTCCTGGTATATTTTGTTGTTCATTTGATATTCCAACTCTGGGATTAACCTTAACAATAATTGTATCGCTTATTTCCAACAAACTATCAGAAACCGTAAGTATTAAACTATCTAAACCACTTTCATCATTTTCAACCCAGATTCTTACAGACTGATCAGATTCAATCTCAGCATGAATTAGGGCTCCATGGTTGAGTGACCAAACCAATAACGAATCCGGTGTTTCAACATCCTCTGCCAAACCGTTTAACTGTAATGTATCAATTTCATCGGCAGCAAAATAAATGGTATCCGGAAATAAATAGGTAAAAGTTGGCGCAGTATTTACGCTAAGTACTTTTATTATTATTGAAATGGAATCGACTGTATTGCTGGTATCGCTTATTACTACCTTTATCGTATCAAGACCATAAATATTGTTCTCAGGATTAAAAATCGCAAATTTTTTATTATCTATTAAAGTGTCGCTAACCTGAACAAAATTTCCAGCCGTAAAAATCCAACCCAAAGAAGAATCGGGATCGTCAATATCAACGACTAAACCTGTCAGAGCCAGAGTATCTGAACTATTTTCCTTTATAATTAATGTATCAGGTACCAATTCAGTAAAAAACGGCGCGTCATTAACTGGCAATACAGTTACAATAACAGTATCATTGACAAAATCACCATATTCATCAGTTGCAGATAAGATCATTTCTTCACTACCAAACCAATTGGAATCAGGACAAAGAACAACTAAACTATCAAAAATTGTCATGCTAATATTCTCACCTCCGATTATCCCAAAACTCAGGGAATCACTGTCAGGATCATTAAAAATTGTTTGTAAAATAATTGTGGAATCGGCCTCGTCTTCAAAAATTTGAAAACTATCCATCTCGTAAATAACAACCGGAATGGCATTTAACACTTCAATATACTCGGCCTTTGTTTCTGTTATCCGGACATCATCTATCTCGTACACAAGTTTCACGGAATAAAACCCGGCCCTATTAAATGTCCAACTGGGATTTTGAGTAGTTGAATCTACAATTCCATCATTATTAAAATCCCACTGCCATCCTGTTATTCCACTTGATGATGTATCAGTGAATTGAACAGTAAGTGGTGCGAATCCGCTTAATATAGAAGCAGAGAAACCAACATCATAAAATACTGGTTCTCCCTGGAATTCATAAACGCCCATATCAATTATATCAGATTCACCATCAAATATTCTTGGGTTTCCATTTAAATCAAACTGACTAAGACCGAGACCAGATGTATCGGGAGATCCGGCATTAATACAAGCTGACCAGGAATTTAAACTATCACTGTTAATAACAAACTGTGGATTTTCCTCAATATTCCCATCTAACCAGTTAACAGTACCGCTTTCAGAATTCACAATAGAATTCTCTCCACCCTGAATATTCGAATAAGAAGACGTTAACGAGTTATTGCCGGAAAAATATACTTCAGGCGCATTTTCATTCCATAGAATACTATTGGTAAATATTGGCTGTGAACCACTTTCCAAATAAACCATTCCCAGGACATTAGCCTCACTTATATTATTAACAATACTAACATTGGTAAACTCGGATGCGGAATTATTCAGCGAAATTACGCCTTTTGATTTGCAATAATTTCCGGAAAACAAAACATTGTTAAGGTTCAAATTACCTGAAAAGCAGGAAATCGCCGGACTCATATTAGTATATTGCGAAGAAGGATAGAGACGGATATTTTTAAATGATGAATTCCTGATATCGGTATCAACAAAAAGGTTAAAAAGTCCAACCCCGTAACAATTTGATATCTCAGAATTATAAATTTTTAAATTTTTAAAATGGAGTGCATTGACCGCAAAGGATTTTTTCACATATTCAATTTTGCAATAATTTAGGATAGAATTTTCTTCGGCAGCAGGAGTTCCGCTAAACTCCAAACCTTCCCAACCACCTCCCAGAGAAGGATCACTAAATCCGGTTGTGTCTTTCACAGTAAAAATGATTGAATCGTTTTCAGCACCTTCCGCTAACAATTCTCCTTTAATTAATATTTTACTATTACCTTGCAATTCCAGCACAACCCCCGGATCTATTGATAATTTCACACCACCTATAATAGTAATATTATTCATAACCCTGACTGTGTCATCACTCAAAGTTCGGTCAAAATTGATAATCCCAACAAGTTCATCACTGGCAAGTACATCTATATATTCAGTTCGTGTTTTAGTAAATTCATTTTCTCCATCACTAATTGTCAATGAAATGGTATGTAGTCCTGATTCCAGAAACGTATGTTGTGGATTTTGTGCTGTACTGGTAGCACCGTCACCAAAGTCCCATTCCCAGCTAATTGGATCTCCGGTGGAAACATCAGTAAAATTCACTACCATTGGTTCAATCCCCCTGGTTACATCAGCATAAAACAACGCTCTCTCATCAGTTGGTTCAATATTCATAATTGCCCGTTGATCTATATTGAACGTGGAACCGCCGGGATTAAGATTATTCAAGTAATAATAACCATCGGAGCTGCCACCCCATCCCCAATTAAAATGAAAATATTTTCCATTATCTGTATCCTGGTAGCCATCAAGGACAAAAGCATGACCGCCATCATCACCTCTACCAGAATAATAAAGGGGACGATAATTATTTAAATCATCTATCAGAAAATTTTCCCAATTTGTGATAGAATAATTATACTTTGATCTGATTGTAATATCGGAAGCATAATTAAAATAATCTCTCATCACAGCTGGTACATCTCCGGAATATGCACCGGAGCCATCAGGACCATAATTCATCTCCACTCCAACACCACAATGATAACTAATCAAAGCAAGTGCTTCTTTATCACCCTGAGGTGTATTTGCATTTGCCTGAACAGGCATATGGTGCCAGTCATAAATAGCCTCACCAAAATTAGCACTTAATGAACCATAATCCGGATGATAATATGAATGAGAACCAGTTCCCTGAATTGGAAACTCATAATATTTCATGATTTGTGACATGGCTGTTGCCACACATCCAACCAAAGCATGACCACCTGGACCTTCGGCATCTTCCGGACAATACATATTATATGGATCTCCCTGACTCCATCGGGTTTCAATTAAAGGCAAAACTTCTTCAGGGTCATCTTTGCTAAAATTATTGGCCAAGATCGCTTCCCACATATATATTGTTTCTGTGTTTTCTTTATTATTTTCAATTACATAAACAAGTTCATCCTCATAAGCAGATATCCATTCAACAAAGCCCGGCTGAACAATTTCCTTATCAAATTCACCTTTAAAAGCAAAGCCCAATATTGGAATCACGGCATTATCTGCAGCAACAAGTACAAAACCTCCACTTTTAAATGAAATTGTATAAAATGTGTTAATATTTTTCTTTTCATTTACAATCCGACTGGAAATGGCAGCATCATTATAAACAGGAACATATTGTTTATACCAGTTGACAGCAATTTTTTCTGCTGTATTTAAGTCTACAGATTCAGCAAAAAGTCCACTAATGGACACTAAAATTACTAAGATAAAGATAATTGTTTTATTCATAACCTACCTATTTAATTAATAACATTTTTTTATAATCAACATAATCATTAGCTGACAGCCTGTAAATATACACTCCGGCTGACATCAGGCCACCTCTTCCGGATTTTCCATTCCAGTATAAAGTATATCTACCGGCTTCTCTCTTTTCATTTATTAATGATATTACATGGTTTCCCAACAAATCAAAAACATCTATTTTTACTTCAGTTATTTGTGGAATGTCAAAACAGATAGTTGTACCCGGATTAAAGGGATTTGGATAGTTTTGATGAAGAATAAATTTCTGGGGAAGATTATTCTGTTCATTCCCTAATCCAACAACCTGCTTTACATAAACAATAATTGTATCCTGAGCCGTCAAACTGCTATCTGATACTGTCAGAACCAGGGTGTCAACTCCGCATTCTCCATCTTCAGCCATGAATACTATATAGTTATCTTCCGGGGATATTGTACAATTGACAAAGTTATTCTTTACGATTTTCCATACCAATGAAGAATCTGGATTATCAATATCAGTAGCCATTCCATCAATCAGCAAAGTATCGGAATATCCAGAATAAAATCCAATTGAATCCGGAAAAAGTTCTGTTATAATCGGAGCATCATTGACAGCCAGGACTTTTACCAGAATCGTATCCGAGGTCGTTCCGCTATCAATATCTGTAGCACTCAGTATTATATCTTCCCGTCCAAACCAATTAGGTTCCGGCTTCAAAAATAATTTGCTGTTTTTTATAGAAACAGTAAGGTGCTCTCCTCCGGAATAATCATAAATCAGATTTTGACCTTCGGGATCTGTGAATAAACTATCCAGATTCAAACTGGAATCGGCCAAATCTTCCAAAAAACACAATTCATCAATTGCCATAACAATTTCCGGTGCTTTATTTAAAACCCTGATATAATTAAATTTTGGTATTTCTATCTGCATTTCACCTATACTATATATTGCTGTAACTGAAAATTCTCCCGGTGTTTCAAAAAACCAATGCGCTTCCGGATTATTGGTATCCATAATTCCGTCATAATTAAAATCCCAGTAAATTTTATCAAAGCCAACTTCTGAAGTATCATTAAATTGTACATCCAAAAATGAAAAGCCTTCTAATATATTGCCCTGAAAGCCCAAATTATAAGTAATCTTTTCATCCTGATATTCAAAAGCTCCTATGTCTATATTGGAATTAGAAAATATTCTCGGGTTTCCCCCGAGATCAAGAGAATCATAATTCACTTCTGATGGTGAACCTCTGTTAATACAAGATGACCAGGGTTTCAGGGTATAAGAAGCAGCTTCAAATCCAGGTAACACATTCAGATTTGAAGGGCAATAAATTAATAAACTGCTTTGGTCTCTTTTAACAGATGATTGCCCACCCTGAATATCAGAAAAAGAAATCTCGGTTGTAGAGTTGTTTAATATATTTAATTCGTTAACATTTTCATTCCACAAAATGCTATTTTTGATCGTCATTTCAGAATTATCATCGCTAACAACTATACTACCGGAATCACTCATAAGAATATTATCAGTAATAGTCACATTTAAAATTTCCGGCGATGAATTGACAAATTTACAAAGCCCATTCTCATTAAATTGATTGTCAACAATCATTACATTGGTAATTTTAGGACTTGAATGAAAAGAATTAAAGGCTGTTGCCAGTTCGTCAGCTGAAGTTGATGAGGAAACCGGTAAGCTGCGAATATTTCTAAACACACTATTCTTTATTTCAGTATTTGATGAGCTGCTTAACATTCCCTGCCCAAAGCACTCAGATATTTCCACATTTGACAATTTTAAATCAGTATAATTTACAGCCAGGATTCCAATAAAATTTTTAACATACTCTATTTTGCAAAATTCCAATTTCGATATTTCACTTTCGTGCTGGGTTCCGTTAAATAGTATTCCTTTCCAGCCACCAGTTTCAATATTAGGATTGGAAAAACCGGTAGTATCATTTATCGTGAAAATCACCGGCTCAGCTTCAGTTCCATTCACGGTCAGTTTTCCATTAACTATGAAGTGATAATTTCCCTGAAGTTCGATTATAACACCCGGATTTATAGTCAGGTTAACACCTTTTTTGACAATTACATCACCCTTTACCCGAACAACATCATCGTACAGAATCCGGTCACTGTCTATTAACCCTTCCATTTCATCAGTGGCTTTTACCTGGATAAAATTCAATTTACTTTTAACAAATTCTTTATTACCGGTGTTAATGGTCAATGATACAGTATAGTTACCAATTTCAGTATAAATATGTTGCGGATTTTGCTCTGTACTGGACGAACCATCTCCAAAATCCCAGTCCCAACTAATCGCACTAACAGGTGAAGTGTCGATAAAATTCACCTCCAACATTCCCAGACCGATACAGGACTCGGCACTAAAGTTAGCATTTGAATCAGCCGGTTCAATATATATTATGGCATGTTGGTCGTTTGTAAAGTTTGAACCTCCGGGATTTAGATTGTTAATATAAAAATATCCATCACTATATCCACCCCATCCCCAGTTAAAATGAAAATACCTGTTCGAGCCTGTTTCCATATATCCATCACAAACAAAAGCATGGCCGCCACTTCCGTGACCATCGTAATACATTGGCCGTAATTCATCCAATTCGATCATTAATAATTCTTCCCAGTCAGATTCATGGAAAGTGGTTTTTCCTTTGTATTGTATATCACCTGAATAATTAAAATAATTAACTAATGAATTTTTTACCATGCCTGAATTTGCTCCGGAACTATTTGCCCCGTAATTCATGTTTACAGAAATTCCACAATGAGAACATAATTCAGCCACTGCATCTATTGTTACCTGAGAAGAATTATTATTTAAATATACAGGCATGTTTTCCCAGTCATAATAGGTTTCGCCAAAATCGGCCGATAAATAACCATAAGAAGCATGATGATATGAGTGTGAACTGGTTCCATGCTCAGGATAATCATGAAATTTCATAACCTGCGCCATGGCAGTGGCAACACATCCAACAAGCACATGCCCTCCCGGTCCATTATTGTTTTCCGGACATTGCGAGTTGTATGGCCAGGATTGATTCCATTGAGTATTAATTAAGGGTGCAACATCTTTTCCCTGGGATTTATCAAAATTTTTATTCCTGATTTGATTCCACATATCAATTGTAGCAGCATTTTCACGCTCATTTGACTGAATATCAACCAGCATTTTCTCATAATTATCTATCCACTCTTTAAAAGCCGGACTACTGTTTTTTTGATCAATATCTGAATTAAAAGAATAGCCAAGAATCGGAACACTGGCATTATCTGCTGCAACTAAAACAAAACCACCTCCTAAAAAAGTAAATACATAAAAAGTTTTGAGTCCATTTTTATAGTTTTCATAATTACCGGAAATAACTACATCTTTGGAATTATCAGGGCAATAATTTAAATACCAAATCCGGGCTATTTCCGCTGCTTCTGATTTCGAAACCTGCTCTGCAGATATATTGGAAATAAAAACTGAAATCAGTAGTAATAAACCAAAAAATCTTTTTACCATACCACTGCTTATTTTATTAATAGCATTTTTTTATAACTAATAAAACTATTCGTTTCGATCCGGTACAGATACATTCCTGTTGGCATTTGAGTGCCTTTTTCCGACAAGCCATTCCAATTTACAATATAAGTACCGGCGTGTTTCTCCTCATTGACGATAGTTTGAACCCTGTTTCCCAATACATCATATATTGATAATTTTACAAAAGACCTCTTTGGAAGGTCAAATTTTATATTTGTTGTCGGGTTAAAAGGATTAGGATAATTATCATACAATTTATAACTGGCAGGTAATTCTCCAAATCCGGATTCAATTGACACATTATCAAGATCTATCAGGTGAAAACAAAAGTGGGTATCAGAATCAACATTAAATTCTCCGTCAGATGCTGTAACAAACCAGTTCACATCCATTGTCACACTGGAGTCCATCAACGCCAGTAAATTTCCCGGTATAAAAGAATAAATAGTATCCTTTGTTGTATGATGAAAAATATTTGTGGTATCTTCACCAATACCTGTATATAATGTCAGAGTATAATCCAAACTATCCTGGTTGAACATTTCAATATTTGCATCATAACTCTGATTCCAGATAAAATGTCTAACACTACTCATCGTTATTGATAATCTCAATGTGTCATTATCAGCAGGATTTATAAGATCAAAATTTTCCGGTGGAATATTGATCATATTATTTATTGGAAATCCCCACCCGGTTTCTATTGCAGCTACTTCAAAAGAATCGTCAGAAGCAATTACATTCCAGGTAAAATTATCAGTCCATGGATTATCCCGGAAAAAAACTTCCAGTATTTCACTCCCAAAAAGAATAAGACTGGTATCTGAGAAAGTTGTATCAATTGCATATTCTTCATCTTTACACAACATAGATCTTGCGACAAATCTATAAGAAATCTCTTTTCCCTCAGGATCAACAGATTGGCTCCAGGTAAATTCCAGAGAATCATCTACATCAGTAATCTCAAATCCTGAAAAATCTTCATCAGGTGATATTAAATCAAAATCCAAGGGCGGAAGATCAATATTATCAACTACCAAAAACTCAACTGTATCTGATAAAGTCACATTTACCTGGTCAGTCACAGAAACAGTCCACCACAAATTAAGATTATTTTCATCTTCTGCAATCCAGGATAATAAAGTATCGGCAATTATTTCAATAGTTGTATCAGTCAAAGTTTCAGTTCTAAAAACCGGTTCTGTAAACATATTATCCAGAGAAAGTTTCCAGGAATAGGTTATTTCCTGCTCTTCGGGGTCAGTACTGGCTCCCCATGCAAATGTAAAAGATGTATCAGATTTGGAGATATTCAGATTTTCACCAAAAGCCGGATATAACAGCGAGAACTGAGTTGGCGACAAGTTTGGCAGATTGTCTATAAAAGTAATCCCATTCATAACATTTGACAATCTTACCTCTTTACCATCACTCGCATAAACACCCCAATACAAATTTAATTCATCATCTTTTGTATCAAAAAGTGGAATTATTTCACTCATTGATAATGTATATTCAGTATTGACAATGCCGGGAACTTCGTAGAAGAAACCGCCAGTAAAATCACTGTTTACACCAAAGGCTAATGTATATGTAACATCGTCGGCATCACTTGAAGTTTCCCATTGAAAATTAACCTCCTGTACAGATTCGGTAATAGTAACAGAAAAACCAGTTTCCGGAGACGTAATTCCAAAATTCTCCGGTAAATCGTTGGCATCTTCGAAAAAATCATATAGCATAGTAAACAATTGGGTAGGGGTTAAAAAATTATCATTTGGAGTTGTTATCGAGGAAAATGAAATATTTGCAAAAGCCGACCTTCCATTTTCTCTATATCGGATTATCCCACCGCCATCTTGTCCGTAAAAAGGAAAAGAGATGATTGCACGGGGATCACCGTTTGTATACATAAACTCATTCCCGCCGGAAGGCACGCTTGTTAATATCCAGTTGTCTTTAATTTCACTTACAAAATCTCCATCAACACCACCAAGCAAACCGCCATTAAATGAACCCTCACTAATAACAGGGCACCAGTCAGTTGTTTCTAATTTCGCACCAATTTTTGTCCCCGTTACCAACAGATTTGTATTTGCATCAAAGGCAGATTTGATAATTTCCAGTTTTTCGGTTGTTAATTGACTTGTTTCATCACCTACTGACCAGATGACTTTATCACGCAAAGCCAGATTAAGATTGTCTAATCCGTCTTCGAAAACATTGCGATATTCATAAACCAGACCCATATTGTCTAAAATTTCTACCAAAACATCATTATCATCATTGCCATTATCATCATCAACAAATAATACAGGGGAAAAGCCAATATTAAACCGAATTTCCGAGGAAGTAACATTTATCCCGTTATCTTTTATAATTAATGTCATGACAACTTCCTGTGGTTCAATTACATGAGCCAGAGTAAAAGTAAAAGGAGCCGCAGAGTTTCCGACCTCGGAATTTTCAGGGAAAACGCCGATATCATAAGTTCCATTATTTATCGTAATGTTTGAATTATCAGTTATGATTTCAAGAGATGCATTGTCGATTTGGGTGCCAAAATTTGAAACCGTAACAGACAGGCTGCCTGTTTCATCAGCTTCTAATGAACCATTCATATTTCCGCTAACTTCAGCTACAGAAAAATCAGACAGAAAAACAACTGCATCAACTACCTCAGCAGTATATGTATAACTTCTTGGAGCATGTGATGTTGCAAGATTGGTTGGGACCACTATTACAGAATTCAGGTCTGTCCAGGTTGGGATAATTACAATCCCATATTCTTCTTCTTCATCATATACTATTGGAATATTTCTGCAAAAATGTTCAGCAGCACTGTCAGTAATAGCATATCCTCCAAACTTGGTGAATTCTTCTGCCTGAATTTGGACCACCAGGATTCCATCTGAACCTGAATTAGCAAACTTTAGGTAATTACATGCAAATCCTTCGGGATATTTACTTGCTGATACTGTTTCATCATAAACACCTGTTATACTTGATGTAAAAGTATGTGTCCTGGTATGAGATACTGCAGCATTAAATAATCCGGCTTCACTAAAAGTATCATGCCCCCAATTTGCACGATAAGAAGTAAAATAATTCCAGGTTTCAAAAATATCAAATTCTTCATATATAGTTGTTCCATTAGCCTCTAAAACATTAATTATACCTGTTAATTTATTTGTATTCGGATCATCCCAGATTTCACGAATAATATCTACATAAAATTTTTCATCAAGATAAAAATTCCAGATACTTGTAGAATACCAATGATCTGTATCATCTGTGAGTGAAATCCAGGGAGTAGTATACCAACTATATAAATATCCAAGGTAATCATTTACATGATCATAAACTTTATCTTCACACCACATTGAAGTACATTCCATATACCATGTAGAAGGATGGGCAGGATAATGATAGCTTAACTGAATTTCATGATTAAATTCATGAGCTGAGGTAACTTGCATATTTTCCAACTCATCTCCCCATTGGCCATAATCATTACTCAAATGAAGATTATCAACACCCTGAACATATCCCATTACTCCGGAAGATAATTTTTCAATATACACATTTTGCTTATCAGTTGGAGCAACTGTATTTACCTTTGGTGGATCAAAAAGCAGGTCAACAGTTTCCACTGTCCAGCAATTATCTAACACATCACCGGCTGTTTCTACATAATCGGGAATACCATTATCATTATTATCAGCAAGAGGAACACTATGTTCGGTAGATGTATAATATTTAATATAAAAATGTCCACTTGGACTGGTATAATATTCTGCTTTGTCATCGTGTTCTTGAGATTGCTCCAAAAGGCCATCGATTAATGAACGGCTTTTTGCTGACAGTTTATCTTTATTTATTGCATATTCTTCAATATATGGAGTACCACACTTGATTACCTCTCCGGCTTTAACTGAGAATCTATTATCAAGTCTTGATTGATCAATAATAGCATAAACCCTGTTTTCCAAAGCGGTTGCATAATCAATCTCACCATTTTTATAAGCATTAAAAATTCTTTCCAGAACATTACTATTTTCTGATTCCTGTGAAGCAAAGAGAGTTATTGACATCATGATTATACAGACTATACAGATTTGTTTTGAAAACATATTTTTAAACATAATTTATCCTGTTTTTAATTAGCAGATTTACCTTACAAATTTAAGATAATAAATCTATTTTCAAATGATGAATATCATATTTTTATGGTTCTTTTTGTATAGGATACATTGTATAATGATTATACTTTGGGATTCATAGTCATAAGTCAGGATTTGTGAGTAATTCCTTTT
>JAOZSR010000173.1 GCA_029939575.1 Fidelibacterota bacterium | reverse complement strand
TTATCATGTTTGTAATATTGTTATCATTTATCGGATAATGGGAATTATCCTTTACAATGGAGGATGCTACCTGAGTAGTTACTTATTTTATTTATACCGTTGATTTATCAAATCCATTTTCTTAATATTATTACAGATGAAGGATTACACAAAAGATATAGAGCAACATACTCCATTAAAACGTATTTCTCATTTTCGGTTTTATGAAGAACTGAATGATTTTCTTCCGAGAAAATATCAAAAAAAAATATTTCCCTATGAATTTATTGGAAAGCCATCGATCAAAGACACAATTGAGGCGATTGGTGTACCTCATATTGAAGTCGATCTGATCCTGGCAAACGACAAATCAGTCGGGTTTGATTTTCAGATGCACGGCGGAGAACGTTTTGCTGTTTACCCTGTTTTTGAGTCCTTAGATATTTCACCACTGATTCACCTTCGCCCGAAGCCACTCCGGAAAACAAAATTTGTAGTTGATGTTAATCTCGGTAAATTAGCTCCAAAACTTCGTCTGCTTGGATTTGATACTCTGTACAAAAATAATTATTCTGATAATCAAATTGTAGAAATATCTCTCCGGGACAAGCGGATAATTTTAACCCGCGATAAGGGTATATTGAAATACAGTTCCGTTACACATGGCTATTGGGTACGTAGTAAAAACCCAAAAATCCAATTGAGAGAGGTAATCAAGCGTTTACAATTAGAAAATAACATGCATCCTTTTACCCGTTGCTCAATATGTAACGGACTGTTACAACCGGTTGAAAAGTCAAAAATTCAGAACGATATTCCCCCAAAAATTATCCAACAATTTGATAATTTCATGCAATGCAACACCTGCAATAAAATTTATTGGAAAGGCTCACATTGTGATCGAATTTCTGAAATGGTCAGACAATTGAAAATAAATTGAATATTTTCCCGGCAATAAAGTGGAAAAAATCCTGATAACTAATTTTATTATGTAAAAATTATTGAGTAGTTAACCTGTAATCATAAAGCCAATCAAACTGCCCCATATTGTGCTAATATAAGGATTACTTGTTAAGGGGCACGAGCCGGATCTACAACCGACAAATTTATAATACGCAAAGCCAAGTATTCCACCAATCACAACACTTACTATTCTAGTTATCATCTTTTTCCCTCTAAGTTTTTGTATAATACTTTTCATATAATATTCCTGATTAAAATTTTTATTATTTATATGAATTAGAGAGGAAAAATTTGTAAAGGTTACAAATATGATGGAATCGTCAAAAGGTTCGAAACTGTCTTTCAGTCGAAAGCCGGACACAGTCTGAGGCAGTGCAGCAACGAAGAATCTCATCGATAATTGAAGGAGATTCTTCGTTACTACCTCAGTCAGAATGACACCAAATTTACTTTTTACGGAATTGTCAAATATATTAATTTGTATTTAGAATTTAAACAATCTCCTGACCGGACTTCAAACCAACTTCAAGGCTTTTTTTTCTTTTGTAAATGTTAAAATAAATTATTATTTTATTTTTGCAATATGTATAAAAAATCTGAGGAGATAGATTGAAAAATTCCACAATTATTATCATAATTCTGTTTTTATTTTCAATGAATCTGCTGGCAGATGAATTCGTTGTACAATCCTTTAATTCGGTTATATCCGATCTCTCTGCACGGACATACCCGAAAAAAGATGTTAACGATGAGTTCTGTGCCATCATCAAAGTCAGCACAGATTTAACGGGATTGACATTTTATTCCAATCAATTGGAAGATATTGTCAAAAACCAGTATGATTACTGGCTCTATGTATCTCCCGGTACGAGATATATAGAAATCTCGAAGCAAAATTTCATAAAATTACCTTATGAAGTTCCCCTGAACCTGGAATCATCCAAAGTCTATACAATGGTGCTGACCAACAAAGATAAAAAAGGCATCAGCGCTACCGAGAATACTGTCCAGCTTACATTCAAATTAAACGAAAGTAATGTCTATATCAGCCGAGGCAATCTGGCTCCATTGGAAACACGGGGTAAAAACGCTTCCTTCAAATTACCACCAGGCCAATATACTTTCACATTCACAAAAAACGGATTCAATGATCTGACCAAAACTGTTGCCCTTAACAAAGACGAAATTGTTAACATCTCCCTCCAGCCAGGACAATCAACATCAAAATTAAAATTGCCGGGAATCGTACTAATCAGCTCCGAGCCCACCGGAGCAGAAGTATTCATAAACGATCAAAAAGTCGGGCAAACTCCATATACTGACCAGCTGATTGCCGGTAATTATAGTCTAAGTATTCGCAAAAAACTTTATCATACAAGTAACAGTACCCTGGAACTTGGCGAAGGTGAATCCGTCACAGTTCCCACGATCAGCCTGAAACCAAAGTTCGCTTACATAGCTGTAAATACTGCGCCAAGTCAGGCCAAAATCTATCTCGATAATAAACTACTGGGAGAGTCACCTATAGCCAGGCAAAAGATTGAAAGCGGGAATCATTCCGTTCGCATAGAAAAAGATCTGTACCATACCGAAGAGCAAAATATCCTATTCAATGACGGCGATGATAAGCCATTGACCTACGATCTAAAACCGGCTTTCGGTGAACTGATCATAAATTCCGTACCGACCGGAGCAGAACTCTCTATCGATGGTAATGTTGTCGGCCTAACGCCTTATAACAATCCAAAACAGCCATCCCGAACTTATAATGTAAAAGTATCAAAAAATATGTGGTATCCTGTAGAGGAAGAAATCATAGTATCCGATGGTAAAAAGGTTGAAAAAACGCTGATTCTATCGCAGAATAGCGGTACCTTTACTATTACGGCAGAAGGTGCGGATATTTTTGTTAATGATGAAAAAGTCGGGAAAGGAACTTTTACTCAAAAATCATATCCGGGCAAATACAGTCTTAAAGCAACTAAACCCAAACATCGGGACGCCACAAAGGAGATATTTCTGAAAATCGGTGACAATCAGGAAATTACTCTAACTCCCGAGCCGATTTTGGCAAGTGTAAGTATCATCAGCCAGCCAACTATGGAAACAATGGGCGCTCGAATATTTGTCAATAATAAAGTCATTCCTGACAAAACCACACCTGCTGTATTACCACTGCTAATCGGTGATTATAATATCACTTTGAAACATAAGGGCTACTTAGACCTGAGTAAACCCGTCACTCTTTCCGAGGGTGACCAGAAAAAAATCACCTTTAATATGCAAACATATTCAGGTTCTATGTTACAGAAAGAGAATGCCTGGAAGCGAAATAAACGATTCAGTTTTGCTGCATCCGTATTAATTGCCGGAGCAGGGATTTATTGTAATTATATGGGAGATCAGGCTTATGATGATTTTCAGACTGCAAAAACCACAAATGGTGCAGATAATGCCTGGGATAAATGTAATAATATGTATGGTTTTCGGGATATTTCTTATTCTGTGTCTGTTGCACCGCTTGTTTTCGGAGTGTATAGTTGGATAAAACAGGATAAATATCAAAAACTCAGATATGAGGTGACTATGGAGTAAA